>BBRT01000247.1 GCA_001417715.1 Candidatus Symbiothrix dinenymphae | reverse complement strand
ATTTGGGAAATGCTACGGGGCAAAGAATTTGCGCTGAGGCACCGCAGGGGGCGGCGCAGGTTACAACAAATGCTTCGGCACGGACGAAGACCGTTACCGGTTTCGTGTACGATGAAACCGGAGTTGGAGTCCCCGGTTCCACCATCACCATCAAAGGGAGCACTCGTGGAGTGGCGACAGACTTGGATGGGTCATTCAAAATAGACGTTTCGCCGACGGATGTTTTGGAAGTTTCTTTTTTGGGGTACGACCTCTACACGGTGGAGGTGGGCGACAAGGCGAATTTTGTGATTCCGCTCAAGCCCAAAGCGAATGAGTTGGATGAAGTGACCATTGTCGCTTTCGGTACTCAGAAAAAGGAAAGTGTGATATCTGCCATATCCACTATTAATGCCAAGGACTTGTATGTTCCAAGCAACAACCTCACCACAGCCCTTGCCGGAAAAATATCAGGCATCGTAGCCTATCAGCGAAGCGGCGAACCGGGCGCGGACAATGCCGATTTCTTTATCCGCGGCGTTACCACTTTCGGTTACACGAAAAGCCCGCTGATATTGATTGACAATGTGGAATTGACGACCGATGACCTCGCGCGTTTGAATGTGGACGATATTGCCAGTTTCTCCATTATGAAAGATGCGACGGCGGCGGCTTTGTACGGCTCGCGTGGTGCCAATGGCGTGATTTTGGTAACGACCAAAGAAGGACAGGAGGGAAAAACAAAACTCAATATCAGGGTCGAAAATTCATTTTCCGCTCCCACTTCCATGGTCAAAACCGTTGACCCCATCAGCTACATGAAACTCAATAACGAGGCAGCACTCACCAGAGACCCGCTTGCACGGCGACCTTTTTCAAACGAAAAGATTGCTGCAACCCAACAGGGGCTCAATCCTTACATGTATCCTGCCGTCAACTGGTACGATGAGTTGTTTAATGATTACGCATCCAATCAACGGGTAAACCTCAATGTCAGCGGTGGTGGAAGTGTGGCAAGGTATTATGTGGCAGGAAGTTTTGCCAACGAATCGGGGATACTGAAAGTGGACCCCAAGAACAATTTCAACAACAATATCAACTTGAAACGGGTTTCGTTGCGCTCGAATGTCAATATCAACCTGACCAAAACGACTCAGTTGGATGTTCGCCTGAGCGGTAATTTTGAAGATTACAACGGTCCCGTCTGGAGTGGTACGGATGTTTTTAACATGGCAATGCAAAGTAGCCCCGTAGCATTTCCCAAATACTATGTGTCGGATACGGAGTTTACAACGGCCATTCACCCCCTGTTCGGCAATACCCAAGCCGGCGATTACCTGAACCCATACGCCGAAATGGTGAGCGGTTATCAGGATTATTCACGGACGGTGATGATTGCCCAGTTGGAATTGAAGCAAGCGCTTGATTTTATCACGGAAGGCTTGCGATTCAGGCTGCTCGGCAGCACCACCCGTAATTCCTTTTTTGACATGCAAAGGCAATATGCACCTTTCTATTACCGGACAAGCTCTTATGACAAAGTAACAGATAAATTCGGGTTGATATTACTGAACCCCACCGGTGGAAGGGATTTTCTGAATCCTCTCGGCTCAAACAAGGATGTATCCACTTCCTACTACTTCGAGGGAGCGCTGAACTGGAACCGGACTTTTAACGACGCACATGAATTATCTGCTATGGCAGTGGGCGTCGTGAGGCAAACGCTGTATTCCGATGCTACCAGTTTGCAGACCTCTTTGGCACACAGGAATTTGGGCGTTTCCGGACGTTTGACCTACGCCTACGACCACCGCTACTTTGTAGAGGGTAACTTCGGATACAATGGCTCGGAACGGTTTGCGGATAAGGAACGCTTCGGATTTTTCCCTTCGGCAGGACTCGGATGGATTGTTTCCAATGAGAGTTTCTGGAACGACGAACTCAAAACGACCGTATCCAAACTCAAACTGAAAGGCACCTACGGTTTGGTCGGAAACGATGCTATCGGCGATGTAAATGACCGCTTTTTCTATCTTTCAACGGTTAATCTGAATGACAATAGCAAGCAACCTTTCTATTATGGAGAGGATTTTACCTACCGTCCCGGCGGTACATCCATCAGCAGTTACTCCAACCCATTCATTTCCTGGGAAACGTCCCGCAAAGCCAACCTGGGTATTGAAATAGGATTGTTTGACAGGATTGAAATTCAGGCGGATTATTTTACGGAATACCGGACGAATATTTTGATGACGCGAACTTCCGTGCCTTCTACGATGGGATTGCAGGCCGATTTACGGGCGAATGTCGGTGAATACTCATCACACGGCTACGAGGTGTCTGTGGATGCAAAACATTCGTTCAACAAGGATTTCTGGCTTACCGGCAGGGCGAATTTAACCTATGCCAACGGTCAGTACGAAGTATTTGAAGAGCCGACCTATCCGTATCCATGGCTTTCGTCTAAAGGATTGTCTTTCGACCAGCAGAAAGGGTTGATAGCCGAGCGTTTGTTTATTGATGACGCCGATATAGCCAACTCTCCGCGGCAAACCTTTGGCAGTTATCTGCCGGGAGACATCAAATACAAGGATATCAATGATGACGGCATCATTGACAGTCAGGACGTTGTGCCCATCGGTTTCCCCGAAACGCCCCGTGTCATGTACGGGTTTGGTCTGTCCACGGGATTCAAGGGATTAGACTTTTCCTTCTTCTTTCAAGGCTCGGCGCAATCTTCCTTTTTTATTGACCAGACAAAATCGGCACCTTTTCTGAATCAGACCATTAAAGATAAAAGCGGCGTGGTCAGAAACACCAACAATGCCGTGTTGCAGACATGGGCAGACAGCCACTGGTCGGAAGAAAACAGGAATATATATGCCTTGTGGCCACGCTTGTCCACGGAAATTGTCACCAACAACAACCAAAACAGCACCTGGTTCTTACGGGATGGTGCTTTCCTGCGGTTAAAATCGGTGGAATTGGGATATACCCTGCCGCACAGTTGGACGAACAAAGCGCACATAGGAAGTGCCCGGCTCTATTTAAGTGGGACTAATTTGTTGCTGTTCAGTGTTTTCGATACATGGGATGTGGAAATGGGGAATAATGGATTGGGCTATCCCGTGCAGCGTGTAGCTAATATCGGGTTAAACCTCTCCTTCTAATTAAAAATTACGAATTAAAAATTAAAGAATATGAAAAAAAATATTTGTAAAAACAGATTTACGGCATTCATCATTGCTGCGATGTGCATTCTGCCGTCGTGTGCGGATTATTTGGACATTGTGCCTGACAATGTAGCCACTATGGAGATGGCTTTTTCGACACGGATAAATGCCGAGCGTTTCCTTTTCACCTGCTACGGGTATGTTCCGCAAGCCGGTGATTTATTAGCCAACCCGGCATTGGCAACCGGCGATGAAGTATGGAATGCCGCCGAGCGGACTTTTCTGTATTCCAATACGGCCGCTATACCCATTGCCATGGGCAACCAGAATACAAACGACCCTTACATGAATTACTGGAGTGGCGGTAGTGACGGACGGGGTGGAACGAACTTGTTTACGGCTTTGCGGGACTGTAATATTTTCCTCGAAAACGCTCATTTGATACCGGATATTGAGGAATCCGAAAGGACGCGGTGGATTGCGGAAGTAAAAGTGCTGAAAGCCTATTTCCACTATTTCCTGATGCAATTGTACGGACCTATCCCCATTATCAAGGAAAATATCTCGACGGCAGCTTCGCCCGACGAGGTAAAGATAGTGCGGGAACCGGTGGACAAAGTGGTGGAGTATATTGTTGCACTCATTGATGAGGCTACGGCTGACAAAGAGGTGGCGTACCCCGCCTTGCCGATTTCTATTCTGGTACGGGCTACAGAATTGGGACGACTGACCTTGCCTGCCGCTTTGGCGATTAAAGCCAAAGTGTTGACCTTGGCGGCAAGCCCTTTGTTTAATGGAAATCCCGATTTTGCTTCATATAAAAATGCGGAGGGGGTCAATCTGATTAATCCGGTGGAAAACCCCGCCAAATGGGAAACGGCAAGAGATGCTCTCAAGGAAGCGATTGAGTATGCACACAAGGGTGGTCATCAATTATATACGTTTGATGAACGAATAAGTTTTACCCCGTCCGATACCACCTTTCTTGAATTGACTTTGCGCAATACCATCACCGCCCGGTTCAACAATGAACTAATATGGGGAATCGGAAACAATGGAACTACGAACATGCAGCAAGTTTGCAGTCCGGTATTGACAACCTTCCAGCTTGCTCGGCAGATAGGGATGCATAATCCCACATTGAACGTTGTGGAACAGTTTTATTCGAATAATGGAGTACCCATTGAGGAAGATAATACCTACGATTATGACAATCGGTATCAAGTGGACGCGGCGCCTGTCGACCACTTTTATTACATTACCCCGGGGTTACGCACGGCTTCCCTGAATTTCTACCGTGAACCGCGTTTTTATGCCTATCTTGGATTTGATAATGGAAAATGGTTTAATCTGGAAGCGGCTAACGACCAAAATTCATTGGTAGTACATAACAAAGCCGGAGAAACCGGCGGAAGAAGTGAGAATTATTACAATATTACCGGATATTATGCCAAAAAATTAGTCAATTATAAGTTGGTGCTGAGCGCAACCACCAATACCAGTGGTTCGGTTGGCTATCCGTTCCCGATTATCCGTCTGGCGGATTTGTATCTGCTCTATGCAGAGGCGCTCAATGAATGTAAAAGCGCACCGGATGCCGATGTGTATCAATACATCCAATTGGTGCGCGACAAAGCAGGCTTGGATGAGGGAACCGGCGGTTTGGTACAAACATGGGCTACTCACTCCACAAATTCGCTCAAACCAACTACAAAAACGGGTATGCGGGACATCATTCACAGGGAAAGGCTGATTGAACTGGCGTTTGAAGGACAGCGTTTCTACGATTTGCGCCGTTGGCGCTTGAGTTCCGAATACCTGAACAAACCCATCAGGGGCTGGAATGTGGCGGGACTTACGGAGGCGGATTACTATCAGGAAACTTATCTCTACTTCCGGAAATTTACACCCAAAGATTATTTCTGGCCCATAAAGACAAGTGATATGTATGTGAATAATAAATTGATTCAAAGTCCCTACTGGGATTAATAAACAGATTAATGAACAAATAAAAAAATAGATAAAGATGAAAAAGATTGGAATTTTATTTTTGATGTCGGCGTTTTTCGCTTGCAGTGAAGAATTTAAGCACGCGCCGACAGGCGGAGACAGCAATGCTCCCGAGCCGCTGAAAAGTGCGCAGGTAAAGGAAAATATCGCAGGTGGAGCCGTCATTACCTACGAACTCCCCGACAATTCAGACGCCTTGTATGTCAAAGCCGTTTATACGACTTCGCAGGGCGTAGAGAAAGACGTGATTGCTTCGTCATACCTCAATTCCTTGACAATAAAAGGATTGGGCAATACGAATGCAAGAACGGTGAAACTGTATGTGGTCAACCGGCAGGAAAAAACGTCTGCACCGATGGAAGTCACTATCAATCCATTAACGCCGCCTGTCCAAAAAATCAAGAACAGCCTTACCTATACAACTGATTTCGGCGGATTTTTGGTCACCTATGATAATGAAGACAGGGAAGATGTTTCTATCAATGTGTTGGCACGCGATTCTACCGGCACGGAAATGTTGGACTACGACGCCCTGTATACTCCATTGGCGGGGGGACAGTATGCGGTCAGGGGCTTGCCCGATACAGAAAATCGGTTTGGTCTTTATGTACGGGATAGATGGGACAATATTTCCGATACCGTGTTTTTTACGCTCACCCCATGGCGAGAGGATTATTTAGACAAACTATTATTCAGGCACATAGTCGTAGCCGGCGATTACCCATCATGGACTAATTATGGTGGTACTGTGGGAAGGCTTTGGGATGGTCTCATATTTACTGATGGTGATAACTATGGTTCTACACTTGATGGACCGCTCCCTCACAGATTGACGATTGACTTGGGGGTTTCTGTCAAACTAAGCCGTTTCAAGCTATGGCAACGGGCACATGAAGTTACATTTTATCAGCATGCCGAGCCTAAGCATTATAAGGTTTACGGACGCTTGGATGATCCGGGACAGGGAAATGCGGCTGATGTGATGGAAGGATGGACTTTGCTCAGAGAGTGCCATTCCTTTAAGCCATCCGGTTTACCTCTCGGACAAGTCTCTAATGAAGATTGGGACTATATGAAAAACGGAGAAGAGTATTTATTTCCCCTTGATGCTGCCCCTGTTCAATATGTACGGCTCGAATTTTTGGAATCCTGGTCGGGAAGGTCAATGACAAATTTTGGTGAAATATCCTTCTGGGGAACAATACAATAAAATAATAAACATAAAAAATAGAAAATATGAAAAAGATATTGATGAATACAGGAACTATATTGTTGACACTCTATGTGGTCGCGCTCGCAGGTTGTGCGGATTTGAATGATATGCAACAACAATACCTCGACAGGGGAGAGCGTACTTATACAGGCAAAGCCGATTTATTGACGGTCAATGGCGGTCATAACCGCTTGCAAGTGACAGGAATAATGCAGTATGCGAAGGCCGCCGAATATTGCATGCTCCGCTGGACAAACGGAACGGATACGGATTCGTTGCAAGTGCCTGCCTCTAATTGGCAGGCAACCGACACGATGCGGGTAGTGTTAGACGGATTGAGTGAAGGCGCTTACCGCATTTTTGTACAAACCTATGACAAGGAAGGCAACAGTTCATTGAATGTGGAATGTAATGGAAATGTGTATGGTAACAGTTTTATTCTCTCGGCGAAGGCGAATATGATATCCCAAATAAATTTTCTCATGCCCTCCGTCATTGAACTTTCATGGGCTGTGTCGGAAACAGCGGAAGCCGTTGAAGTGGTGTACGAAAACAAAGCGGGAAGCACGGACACCTTGCTGTTACCCGGTGACACGACGACAATAGAACTGTCAAATTGGAAAATTGGCGGCGAAATCAAATCGCGAACGGCGGTTATTCCCGAAGCAGGCGCTATCGACATGATGTACACCAATTGGCTCGTGCAATCTTTTCCGGCGGATGATATGCTGGATAAAACCAAAATCACTCCGTTGCTCCTGGCTAACGATGCACTACCCACATACGGCGGAAATGCAGCAAATCTGTTCAATGGCCGTATATCTCTTAATGCTGATTCTGAGTTTTCAAGTGGCTTTGGCATTCCCATGCACCTGACTTTCGATTTGGGCGTGAAGGCTCATTTAACGCGATTTGAGTTCTGGCATCCTACAGGCTACAATCAGTGGTCAGCCACAGCGGTTCAGTTTTGGGGCATCGCAGACATGACCGGAGCCGAAATAACAGAGCCAAGGACAAGTAATGGAGATGGTGGTGCTGCATGGGAAGCGGAAGCCCTTGCGAAAGGGTGGCTCAAGTTGGCGGATGGTCCCTGTACCTCTTTCTACACGGCTGCGAATGAGTTTACATCCGGCAATCCGGCAATCATTCGGTATCTGATTGTGCGGGTAACCGAAGTGCAAGGCGTAACCGGTAGTAGCAAGATTACACAATTAGGCGAAGTAACGCTTTATTCCGACAATATTACAGAATTGTAAATAATTCACTATCTTTGCACATTCAAATCATTCATTTGTGATTTGAATGTGCAAATTTGTGACAACCTGACAAAAGTTTTGTCTTGTCGCAAATTATTACTAAATTTGCGACAAAAATATAAACTCAATTTGAATGGAATACATTGAAAATAAGATTTTTAGGAAGGTAAAAAGGGCAGATAGAGGAAGACTGTTTTTTTTAGATTCGTTCGCTAAATTTGGCAACCCCAAGGCTGTTAATAAGGCATTGGAACGCTTGGTGAAACAAGATAAATTATATCGAGTTGCCGTCGGTATTTATGTGCTTCCGGTTGTAAGTAAGCACATTGGCAATGTATTTCCTACAATTGACCAAATCGCCGTTGCCATTGCCGAGAGGGACAAAGCACGCATTGTACCGACAGGCAGTTATGCCATGTACAAATTGGGATTGACTACGCAAGTTCCAATGAATGTAGTGTATTACACGGACGCTTCTGCACGAATAATCAATATTGGCAAAGGAACTATTAAGTTCAAAAAAGCAAGTGCGAAAAATCTTTCTGCAATTGGCGAAATCAGTAAATTGGCTATTCAGGCATTACGTACAATCGGTAAAGGAAATGCCACAGCCGAAGAAGTCGAACACATCAAAAAAGTGCTGCAAAACGAAAATCCGAAACACTTGCAACACGATTTGCTGTTAGCGCCTGTTTGGATTAGAATGTTATTATCCACCCCGAAAACAATTGAAAAATGAATGATTTTGCACATGTAAAAGAATGGTTGCAGTTGTCTGACGAAGATAAACGAAATTTTTACGCTGTTATCAGCGATAAATTAAAACTGCCAATGATGGCTATTGAAAAAGATTGGTGGGTGGTGCATACCTTGTCGCTTATCTTTTCCATGCCTTATGCCAACGCTTTGGTGTTCAAAGGCGGGACTTCGCTCAGCAAAGCGTGGAACATCATTGAACGATTCAGTGAAGATATTGATTTGGCATTGGATAGAGAATTTCTGGGATTTGCGGGCGAATTGAGCAAAAAAGAAATTCACAAATTACGATATGTTTCTTATGAGTTTCTTACCACAAAATTTACGCCTGAACTCAACGAAAAGTTTAAAGAAGTTGGTTTTATGGACGTGATTGTAAAATATCGGGAAGTAAGCAACCACGACCAGGACCCGCTGATTGTTGAAATCTACTATCCAAAATTGACGGAACAAGACGCCTATTTGCGACCGGGCGTTTTGGTCGAAGTCGGAAGTCGCTCGTTGAAAGAGCCTAATTCGCCAAGAAATTTCAGAACAATATTGTCCGAAGAGTATAGCAACAAACCTTATTCCGACCAACCAATCACCATTCCGACAGTCAATCCCGAGCGTACTTTTTTGGAAAAGGTCTTTTTGTTGCATGAAGAATTTCAGCGACCTGTGGAAAAAATGCGGGTAGAACGGTTAAGTCGTCATTTGTACGACCTTGAACGATTGGCAAGAACAGAGTATGCGCAAAATGCATTACATGACAAGAATTTGTATAATACAATTGTGGCGCACCGCGATAAGTTTTCGCATTTGGGAGGCGTTGA
This sequence comes from Candidatus Symbiothrix dinenymphae, assembly GCA_001417715.1. Taxonomy (GTDB): domain Bacteria; phylum Bacteroidota; class Bacteroidia; order Bacteroidales; family Azobacteroidaceae; genus Azobacteroides; species Azobacteroides dinenymphae. Next base: position 78,152 of record BBRT01000247.1, on the reverse strand, counting down.
TTATGAAAAACATAATCCTGCAAACATAAAAATTGTACCGCCTGCCGATTTACTGCCATTTTGGGAAAAAGATTACCACGAAATGGTTGAAAGTATGATATATGGCGAAAAATTATCGTTTAACACTTTGATACAGCGAATTGAAGAATTACAGAAGAGAATAAATATAAGTGAGTAAAAGTAAAAATTATAAATAAACATATAAATAAATTTAAGATGAAAAGAAGAGATTTTTTAAGAAACACAGCGCTCATTGGCGCAGGAACGAGTTTGGGCATCCCCGCAATAGCGTTGAGCTCTTGTGCCGGAGACAAGGCAAAGATTTATACGCCGGAAGAATTGGGCATGTTTTCCTTTGCAAAAGAAGCCCCCGACGGCAAACCGCTGAAAGCAGCATTAATAGGCTGCGGGGGACGCGGAACGGGAGGCGCCCTTGAATTTCTTGCCGCAGGACCTAATCTGTCCATTGTCGCCTTGGCGGATGTATTTCCCGACCGAATAGACAGTTGCCGGAAAATATTGAAAGAGCGTCGGAACAATGAAGTGGCAGATGCGAATTGCTTCACAGGATTCGATGCTTTCAAAAAAGTGTTGGCGATGAAGGAGATTGATGTGGTACTCCTGTGTACGCCGCAACATTTTCGTCCGGAACATTTCAAAGCGGCTGTAGAGGCAGGGAAACATATCTTTATGGAAAAACCCGGTGCCGTTGACCCCATCGGCGTGCGTACCCTGCTTGCCGCTGCCAAAGCAGCAACAGCCAAAGGCTTGACGGTTGTTACCGGAACCTGTAGCCGCCACCGCAGAGATACCTGGGAAGCATACGTACAGGTAAAAAACGGAATTATCGGCGAATTGATTTCTGCAACGGCTCACGGGCATCAGGGCGCCATGTGGTTCAAAAACAGACGTCCCGAATGGAGCGATATGGAATATTGCCTCCGCAACTGGTTCAACATCAACTGGCTCAGTGGCGGGCTTTTTACCGACCAGACAGTTCATTTCATCGATGTCGCTACCTGGTTCATGGGACAGCATCCGGTCAAAGCCATTGGCGTTGGAGGACGCGCTCGCCGACTGATTGGCGATACCTACGACTACCTGAGCGTGGACTATCACTACGGAGACAGCAAACGTCTGTTTGCCACCGGTAAGCAGATAGACGGCTGCGACGGTAATTTTTCGGTGCAGATACTTGGCGCAAAGGGCATAGTTAATTTTTTGTGGAACAACAATGTGCAAATTACAGACTATAAAGGAAATACACTTTGGAAGTACGATTATGAAAACAGTCCCTTAAAAAATCCGTACGAACAGGAACATGTACACTTTGTTGAATCCATACGGCTGAACAAGCAAGTCAATCAGGCCGAAGATTTGGCCTATTCAACGCTTATCACCATTATGGGACGTGTGGCAGCCTACACCGGCAAAGTAATCACATGGGACGAAATTATAGCTTCCGATTTGCGCTACGGTCCGACGGAATATAAATTAGGACCCTTACCCGATTACCACGAAGGCGTAGTTCCCATTCAAGGAAAAGAGCCTAAAGCAATGGGGTGAAATAACAAATAAATCGTTTTTAATTAAAAAAATAAATTCAATGAACAAGAAAATAGTATTTTTGGCTTTTGCAGCCGTTTTTGCAACAGCGGCTACAGTAGAAGGGAAAGGTGGATGGAAGCCTTTATTCGGGGCGGATTTTTTGGACGCCGAGTATGACAAATGCGTATGGACATTCTCCGACGGTGTTTTGACCGCCTCTAAGGACAAGGAAATCTGGTCAACAAGCGAATATGAAAACTTCATTTTGGAGTTGGAGTTCAAAAATGACCATGAAACAAATTCCGGTGTGATAGTTTATTGCACAGACCGGAAAAACTGGATTCCCAATGCCGTGGAAATTCAGATTGCAGACGATTACAGCGAAAAATGGAGCACCTCCTCTTTGGATTGGCAATGCGGCGCCATTTTCGGACATCTGGCAGCAAACAAACAAAAGGTAGTTCGCAAACCTGGTGAATGGAACGCGATGCAAATCACCTGCAGAGGTCAAAAAATCACGGTCAAGTTGAATGGCAAGAAAGTCACTCAAATGGATATGAGCAAGTGGACATCAGGCACGGAGAATCCCGATGGCACGAAAATCCCGTCTTGGCAACCGAAACCATTTGCCGAATTAGCGACCAAAGGTTTTATCGGCTTACAAGGCAAGCATGGCAACGCAACTATATGGTTCAGGAATATTAAAATAAAAAATCTGTAAATAATAAAATATATGAAAAATTATCTTATTGTACTTTTTGCGTGTATCGCATTTCCACTATGGGCGGCTGAAACGAGAATTTCATCACCCGACGGGACATTAGTCCTGAGTATTGACGTTTCCCAAAGCATTTCCGTCAAGGCGATGGCGGGGAATACAACTATTTTTGAAATCAGGAATATTGATATGCTCACCGACAAGGGGCATTTTCCTGCTACCAAGCGCGTCAAAAAGGTGAAGAAAAATTCCGTCAATCGCGTTGTGCAGCCTGTTATCAAGGAAAAAAAGGCAAGCATTCCCGAACGCTACAATGAAGCCGTCATTGAGTTTGGCGACAAAACGAAAATTCAGTTCCGGCTCTACAACGAAGGTTTTGCCTATCGTTTCCTGACGGATGCCGCCGGCGACATGAAGGTGTTGAGTGATAACGCGGATTTCATTTTTCCGGACAGTGCCCGTCTTACCTTTCAAAAAGACGACAATCTCAACAGTGCCTTTGAAAACCCTTACGTGACCGAGCAAATTGGCGACATGACAACCGGCGAGATGGGTAATTTGCCTGCTTTGGTCAGTGTCGCCGGTCATTTCGTGCTGTGTATGGAAGCCGGCACAAAGGATTATCCTGTTATGTGGCTCAAAAAGGCTGACACCGGACTGTCCCCCCATTATTGGGGCTATCCGCTTGAATATAACAGTCGAGGAAGTCAGTATGACCGCCGCCATGTGGTTAAAAGTGCGGATTATATTGCCCAAACGACAGCATCCCGCAGTTTCCCGTGGAAAGTGTTTGGTGTGGCGGACAAAGAAACGAAACTTTTGGCGAATCAGTTGGTGTATCTTTTGGGTGAGGAGTGCAAAATAGCCGACCCTTCGTGGATAAAGCCCGGCTGGGTTACTTTTGACTGGTGGTCGCGGCGAGGCATTTACGGCGTTGATTTTGTGGCAGGCATCAATACGGAAACCGCCAAATATATGATTGATTTTGCCCATGAGTTTGGTATTCGGTACTTTTTGTTCGATTTAGGATGGACGAGGGGCGAAGACCTTTCGCAAGTCGTTGCCGGATTGGATATTCCGGAGGTGGTGCGTTATGCACAGACCAAAGGGGTGGACGTGATGCTGTGGGTGATTTATGACCATTTTGCAGGTCAGATGGAAAAAGCGCTGAAAACATTTGCTCAATGGGGTATCAAAGGCGTAAAGATTGATTTTATGAACCGTTCTGACCAGGAAATGGTCGATTTCTACTGGAAAGCCGCCGAAAGATGTGCTGAATACAAGATGGTGATTGATTTTCATGGCGCTTATCGTCCGGATGGTTTGCGGCGCGCCTACCCGAATGTACTCACGCGAGAGGCATTGATTGAATTTGAATTTAGCGGTGGAGGCCACGACGACAATCCCGACCACCACTGCACTCTGCCTTTTATCCGTAATGTAGCGGGACCGATGGACTACATTCCGGGTACGATGAACAATGCCACCAAAGGAGATTTCAGGATAAACGGCAACAAGCCGATGGGACAGGGTACGCGGGCACATTCACTGGCAATGGCTGTGATTACCGAGAGTCCCATGCAAATGCTGTCCGACGCCCAACCATTGTACTACCAGAATCGGGAATGTACGGAATTTTTGCTGAAAATCCCCGTAGAATGGGACGACATAGTACCCCTTGATGGTGCAGTAGGCGATTATGTGGCATTGGCACGCAAAAATGGCAACGATTGGTATGTGGCAGCCATCACAGACTGGACGCCCCGCAAATTGAACCTCACGCTCGACTTTTTGTCACCCGACAAAACCTACCAAATAGAGCTCATCCGCGACGGCATAAACGCCAACACCACAGCAGTGGATTACGCCAAGGAAGTGAAAACCGGCGTTAAGAAAGGTGATGAAGTCAATATAAATATGGCGTCGGGTGGGGGATGGATTGCGAAAATACAGGTGGTTCAATAAATACACGAGTTTGTAAATAAAACAATAGTTATTAATAGATAACAATAAATAAATAAATAATATGAACAGAAAAAAAGTATGTATGGCGCTTGGACTGATGGTCAGCGCAATGTGTTTCGGGCAACCGAATACGGAAGTAACAAAGGTGCACGTCATCTTCAAAACGCACCTCGACATCGGTTTTACCGATTTGGCAACGAAAGTGGAACAGCGGTACATTGACGAATTTATCCCCAAAGCCCTTGCCGTGAATGATGAACTGAAGGCGGAAGGCAGTGCGGACAGGTATGTGTGGACAACCGGCTCGTGGCTGATAGACGCCTATCTCAAACAGGCTCCGCCCGATTCAGTGAAAAAGTTTGAACAGGCTCTGAGAGAAGGTGATATTTCATGGAACAGTATGCCTTACACCATTGAATCGGAGTCAGCCAACCTCGCTCTTTTTGAAGGGATGTTGAAATTGTCGCAACGTCTTGACAAACAATTCGGCAAAAAGACGATTGCCGCAAAAATGACCGATGTGCCGGGGCATACGCGCAGTATTGTTACTCCCCTTTACGATGCCGGTATCCGTTTCTTACCCATCGGTTTAAATTACTGTGCGCCCATACCCTCCGTACCAACCTTTTGCAGATGGCGAAATACCGACGGGAAAGAAATCGTGTTGATGTACCAGAAATCTTATGGTGGAACATCCGTGCTGCCTGACGGGAAAACGGTTGCTTCCATCAATTTTACCCACGACAATCATGGTCCCCATACGCTGAAACAAGTAAAATCGATTTACAGTAAACTGCGCGAACAGTTTCCCAATGCACGAGTGTTTGGTTCCACGCTCAATGCTGTGGCAGAAGATTTGAACACCATGACCGCTCAAATGCCGGTGCTCACTTCCGAGATAGGCGACAGTTGGATTTACGGTTACGGAAGTTCTCCGGTCATGATGGCGCGTTTCCGCGCCCTGTCAAGGCTTTATGCGGAGTGGCTGCAAACAGGTAAATTAAACAAAGACAGCGACATAGCCATTGATTATGCCGTTAAACTTGGTATGGTTGCCGAGCATACATGGGGACTCAATGTGTGGCCCAATCTGCACAGCTGGGATAAGTATGATGTGGACATATTCAATGCCTCGCGTAATATTCCGGAGTTCAGAATAATGGAAAAGTCCTGGAAAGAAAAAGCAGATATGGTTGATAATGCTATTGCCATTTTGCCGTTAAATCTGCAAAACGAAGCCAAAGCAGCCATTGCCAACATCGGTTTCGCATTGCCCAAGACCATCAAAACGCATGATAAAGCAAAAGAAATCAATGAAACCGGCGCCATCACCCAAACGCTTGGCGGCGTAAGTTTAGTGGCAGGTGAAATTGCCTATCAAACCTATTCTCAGGATGATTACGATGCGTTTTTCACACCGTTTTTGTCACATAACACTGACGGTTCAAGGACAGATATGGGCAAAAAAGGGCTTGACAAAACAAAGGCAAAATCGGCAACCATCGTTGCTCATGTTGACAATGTAGCCGTCGGGAAGTCCGGGAACGACAAGAAAATAGAATGTGTGCTGTCTTTTGCCGATGACGCGCGTATAGACAAAAGGGTGTTGCCCGAACAGATAAACACGCAATATATTATCTCTAAAAAAGATGTGGAGCTGACCGTTTCATTGGTGAATAAACCGGCTGTGCGCTTGCCCGAAGCCTACTGGGTGTCATTCGTTCCATCGCAGGTAGTGTCTGTTTTTGCCGAAAAAACCGGCGGCAGGGTCGATGTGATGGATGTGATAAAAAGCGGCGGCAACCACCAGATGCACGGTATTGACACTTATGTCGATATTGTTACCTCCAAAGGTACCTTTCGTATTACCTCTCTTGATGCCCCGTTAGTAGCCATCGGCGAGCGCAAGTCGTTGAATTATTCCGATGAATTACCCGATTTGAGCAAAGGCATCCACTTCTGTCTGTTCAACAACCTGTGGGGCACCAATTTTACGATGTGGTGGGGAGGAAGCCTCTCATACCGTTTTAAAATAGAGATGATATAACAAACATAAGGATGGTGCATAAATTTGATTGTTTGGTGATTGGTTCCGGCATTGCCGGGATGAGTTACGCCTTGAAGTTGGCGGACAAGGCGAGCGTGGCGTTGCTGTGCAAAACCACTTTGGAGGAAGCCAACACGTTTTATGCGCAAGGCGGAATTGCCTCTGTTACATTGCCTTACGATGATTTTGAGAAGCACGTGCACGACACTCTGGTTGCCGGCGACGGCATTTGCGACAAGGCGGTGGTGGAGAAAGTGGTGCGCGAAGCTCCGCAGCAAATCAAGGAATTAGTGCGCTGGGGCGTGGATTTCGACAAGGACGCGCAGGGCGAATTTGACCTGCACAAGGAGGGCGGGCATTCCGAATTTCGCATCCTGCACCACAAGGACAACACCGGTCAGGAGATTCAGAAAAGCCTCATCAATGCCATCAAGCGGCATCCTAACGTCAAGGTGTTTGACCACCATTTTGCGATTGAAATACTCACACAGCACCATCTGGGGCAGAAAGTGACGAAAGACACGCCCAACATCGAGTGCTACGGTGCCTACGTTTTGGACGAGGGGACGAACAAAATTCACACTTTTTTGTCGAAAGTGACGATGATTTGCACGGGCGGCATCGGCTGCATCTATCAGACCACGACCAACCCGCTGGTGGCTACCGGCGACGGCATCGCGATGGTCTATCGCGCCAAAGGGCTGGTCAAGGATATGGAATTTGTGCAGTTTCACCCCACCGCGCTCTACAACCCGATGGAACGCCCCTCGTTTCTCATCACCGAGGCGATGCGGGGCTACGGAGCCGTTTTGCGCACCCGCGACGGCAAAGAATTTATGCACAAATACGACGAGCGCGGCAATCTGGCTCCACGCGACATCGTGGCACGCGCCATCGACAGCGAAATGAAAAACAGCGGCAGCGATTTCGTCTATCTCGACGTAACCCACAAACCCGCTGAAGAAACGAAGCGCGAATACCCCACTATCTACGAAAAATGCCTATCCGAAGGCATCAACATCACGAAAGAATACATCCCCGTGGCTCCGGCGGCGCACTACCTCTGCGGCGGCATCGTGGTGGATATGAACGCCTGCACGACCATCAACCGACTGTATGCGGCAGGCGAATGTTCGCGCACCGGTTTGCACGGTGCTAACCGCCTGGCATCCAACTCATTAATAGAAGCAATCGTCTATGCCGATGCCGCTTCCAAGCACACGACGGAGCATCTGAGCGACTACACTTTCAAGAACGACATCCCCGAATGGAACGACAAGGGCACCTCGCTGACCGAAGAAATGGTCTTAATCACGCAGGAAGCCAAAGAAGTGGGCTCCTATATGAGCAATTATGTGGGAATTGTGCGCTCCAACCTGCGTTTAGAACGGGCGTTTGAACGTTTAGAACTGCTCTACAAGGAAACAGAAAGTTTGTTTGCCCGAAGCATCGTGAGCAAAGACATCTGCGAACTTCGCAACATCATCAACGTGGGCTACCTCGTCATCAAGCAGGCAATGGAGCGCAAAGAGAGCCGCGGGCTGCATTATACAATTGATTTTCCGCGCAAAAATCCAAAATAATGCGTACCTTTGCAGGCAAAAGATTTGTAATCATAATAAGTAGAGAATATGAAGAAGATTATTTTGTGTTTAGCAGTCTTGGCGGCTGCTCATTGTGTGCAGGCTCAATCGAAATCGGTGTATGATTTCACTGTGAAGGCGATTGATGGTACGGATTTTCCGCTTTCGCAGTTGAAGGGAAAAAAGGTGATGCTGGTGAATACCGCGTCCAAGTGTGGACTTACGCCGCAGTATAGGCAGTTGCAAGACCTGTATGACACGTTTGGCGGCGACAAATTTGTGATTGTGGGCTTCCCTGCCAACAATTTTAAACAACAGGAGCCGGGTACAAACGGAGAAATTCAGTCGTTTTGCACGGCGAATTATGGCGTAACTTTTCCGATGATGGAGAAAATTTCCGTCAAAGGCGACGACATTCACCCTTTGTATCAATGGCTTACGAAAAAAGCGGAGAATGGCGTGGCGGATTCGGAGGTTACCTGGAATTTTCAAAAGTATCTGATTGATGAAACAGGCAAATTGGTGAAAGTCGTTGCGCCTCGCACGTTGCCCAATGCAGAGGAAATTCTTAACTGGTTGCGCTCGTGACACTTGCATATTTGATTGTAGCACTCGTTATTGGGCTTATCGTTGGCGGCGCGGCGAGTTATTTTGTTGTCAATGCACAGCAAAATGGGGAGTCTGTGCCTAAGGCGGCGTATGAAAAAGTGTTTGCAACGGTTACTGAGGCGCAGATTCAGATAAGAGTGCTGGAAGAAAAGTTGCGTTTGCAAACCGAGTTGATGCAGGAAAAGAGAAACGAAATCAACGAAATTCAAAAAACGGCGCAACTGCAATTTGAAAAGGTGGCGGCGCAAATTTTGGAGGAGAAGACGGGAAAATTCACCGAACTGAACAAAACCAATATGGAGGCGATTTTGAAACCGCTGGGAGAAAATATCGAGAGTTTCAAGAAAAAGGTGGAGGAAACCTACGACAAGGAGTCCAAACAGCGTTTTTCACTCGAAGAAAAGGTCAAAGAACTCGTTGAACAAACCAATAAAGTGAGTGCCGAAGCCAATAATCTGGCAACCGCCCTCAAAGGGCAGTCCAAAAAACAGGGCAACTGGGGCGAAATGATTTTGGAAAGCATTTTGCAACAGTCGGGCTTGGAGAAAAACCGCGAATATTTTTTGCAGCAGACCATCAAAGGCGAAAACGGCAACGATTTGCGCCCCGATGTGTTGCTCTACTTGCCTGATAATCGCACCATTATCATTGATTCTAAAGTATCGCTGAATGCCTACGACCGCTTTTCATCGGCGGACTCACCCGAAGAGCAAACACTCGCCCTGACGGAGCATCTCGCCTCCGTGCATAAGCATATCGACGAATTGGCGGCGAAAAATTATGACGACATTCAGGAGGCGTTGGATTTCACGATGATGTTTGTGCCCATCGAGCCTGCCTATTTGCTCGCCATTCAAAACGACCGCGAATTGTGGTCGTATGCCTATGCCAAGCGCATTTTGCTGATTAGCCCCACCAACCTGATCGCCTGCCTGAAGCTCATAGCCGACCTGTGGAAGCGCGAGCAGCAGAGCAAAAATGCGCAGGAAATTGTGCGACAAGGCGAAGGGCTGTATGAAAAATTCACAGTGTTCACAGCATCGCTGGAAGACGTAGGCAGGCACATCAACCGTTCGCAAGATGCCTACAACAACGCCATCAACCAGTTTAATCAAGGCAAAGGCAATCTCGTGAAGCGCGCACTGGATTTGAAAAATCTGGGGCTGAAATCCTCAAAGCAAATACCCGTGACGATGCTTGCCGCGGAAAATGAGGATGCAGATGCAAATGCAGATGCAAATGCAAATGCAGATGCAAATGCAAATGACGTTCAATATGCCTTGGGCGATAACGGTGTTTTATCCCGTAGGGATTATAGCTCGGTAGAAACGGAATGTCTCCCCCATTCCTGCATCCCGTAGGGATGCAACATCATCCGCAAACGGTTGCATCCCTACGGGATGCAGGGTGGAGGTGAGGATTGGCTTTTCTACCGAGCTATAATCCCTACGGGATAAAAGGCTATGTATATTTGTCCCTACGGGATAAAACACCGTTTGCGAAATAATAGCACCTGAAAAAGAGATTTAGCCCATATTTTCATAATTATGTTGTACCTTTGCGGTTCACTATTAAGAAATGAAGAATATGGATTTCAGCAGAAAATTGCCGATTGGCATTCAGGATTTTGAAAAACTCAGAACAACCAATCATCTGTATGTTGACAAAACAGCCTACATTCATAGGCTCGCCAACGAAGGGTGTCCCTACTTTTTGGGTCGCCCGCGCAGGTTTGGGAAAAGCCTTTTCCTCTCCACCTTAAAAGCCTATTTTCAGGGCAAGAAGGAACTGTTTAAGGGGCTTGCCATTGCCGATTTGGAGAAGGACTGGGTGGAATATCCGGTGTTTCATCTGGATTTGAATATTTCCGGCTACACCAAATTTGAAGACCTTGAGATAGCTCTTAATGTACTCTTGTCGCGTTTGGAGGAAGAATGGGGAACAAACAGAGAGGAAGACTCATTTTCTACCCGTCTCGCGGGCTTAATGCGCCGTGCTTATGAAAAAACAAAAAAACGGGTGGTGGTGCTTATTGATGAATACGACAAGCCGCTCACCGCCACCTTAGACAATCCCGAACTGCACGAAAAAATCAGAGAGGCATTGGGTGGTTTCTACGGCGTGCTCAAAACCGCCGACCCTTATTTGCGGTTTCTGATGCTCACCGGAATCACCAAATTTTCCAAAGTAAGCATTTTCAGTCAGTTAAATCAGCTGCAGGATATTAGCATGCATGAATATTATGCCGGTGTGTGTGGCATATCCGAAACAGAATTGCTTGCTAATTTTGAGCCAGAAATACGAAAATTAGCTGAAAGACAAAAAATGAGTTACGAAGAAGCACTTGCAGAACTCAAAAAGCGGTACGATGGTTACCATTTTTGTGAAAATACGGAGGGAATATATAATCCTTTCAGCCTGCTGAATACATTTTCAAACGGTGCTTTGCGCTACTATTGGTTTTCAACCGGCACGCCCACTTTTCTTGCTAAAATGCTCAAAGATGCCGAATTTGATATTCCCAGTCTTGAAAACAATGTTACGATTGCGGCGCCTTCGCTCTCCGATTATCGAGCGGGAGACAGCAATCCGATTCCGCTACTCTATCAAACGGGGTACCTTACTATAAAAGATTTCTACCAAAATTACAACATATACGTTTTGGGTTTTCCAAACGAAGAGGTAAAATACGGTTTTTTGGACGAACTGCGACGCATATACACACCGAGCGCACGATTAGGCACTGATTTTAGGAGCGATTTATTTGTTATAGACTTGGAAGCAGGCAATGTAGATGGTTTTATGACCCGGCTTCGTGCCCATTTTGCAGATATTCCAAACGATTTGAGCAACAAAACGGAAGAAAATTTCCAAACCATTTTTTATCTGCTGTTACGCTCAATGGGGCAATTTGTGCAAACGGAGGTCAAAAGTGCCATTGGTCGCGCCGACATAGTGGTCTGGATGAAAGATATCATCTATGTTTTTGAATTTAAGCTCTCCGAGAATGCCACCGCCGAGGAGGCACTCAAGCAAATTGACGACAAAGGCTACCTCATTCCATACAGTGCCGGAACGCGGAAAGTGGTGAAAATCGGCGCGGAATTTAGCAGCACAGAGCGGACTTTGAGCCGCTGGGTGAAGGAATAAAAAACCGTCATTGCGGGCTTTCAGCCCGAACCGTCATTGCGGGCTTGACCCGCAATCCCCTGAAAAGAAATCGAATGTAGGGCAACTCTTTTCAATTATGCGGCAAAGGTATAAAAAAAATGGTAAAAGTCATTTTAAATGCGTACCTTTGCCAAAAATTTGAATTATGGCACGATATTTTAATGTAGCAGGACCCTGCGACGAAGCGAAGCACTATATGATAGAGGCTTCATCGCGTTTGTCGGGCATCAAGGAACTCATTGGGCAGGAGCAGTATTTTGTGATTCACGCCCCGCGGCAGAGCGGCAAGACAACCCTATTGCTTGATGTGGTTAACCACATCAACCATGAAGGCAAGTATTATGCGCTTTATTGCTCATTGGAAGCGGCGCAGGGTATTATTGACCCGAAGGACGGCATTCCGGCGATAGTCAAGCGGATGCAATCAAAATTTCGCTTTTCGAACATACCAAAAGGAGAAACATTTGCCAAAGGTGCTGACTACAGCAATTATGCCGGTGTGCTGGCTGATGAGTTGACTTTTTTTTGTATGTCATTAGATAAGCCGCTTATCATCTTTTTCGATGAAGCCGACTGCTTGAGTGAGGGTACATTGATTACTTTTCTCCGACAATTGAGAGACGGTTACAATACGCGCGGTAATACCCCGTTTGTCCATTCGATAGCCTTGGTGGGTATGCGCAACATTCGCGATTTCAAAGCAAAAATCCGTCCCGACAGCGAGTCATTGGGCAGCGCAAGTCCTTTTAATGTGATTACCGAAGCGATGACTTTCAACAATTTCACAAAGGAAGACATAGTGAAATTATATGCTCAGCATACTGCTGAGACAGGGCAAGTCTTTGAGCCGGATGCCATTGAATTGGTGCATCAGCAGACACAGGGGCAGCCGTGGTTGGTCAACGCCATTGCCCGTGAAGTGATTGTAAAAACGCTCCAGTCCGATTATACCAAGCCGGTGACGGCAGAATTGGTGGAACAAGCCATCCAAACCATCATCCTGCGGCGCGACACACATATCGACAGCCTGCTCGAACGGCTCAAAGAGGAGCGGGTGCGGCGGGTGATGGAGCCGGTCATCATTGGCAAGATAGGAGATATCAACAAATTGTCGGACGATTATAGTTATGCCATGGACCTTGGCTTAATACGCGAGACACCCGGATTAGTGCAACCCGCCAACCCGATTTATGCCGAGGTGATTATCCGCACATTGAGTAAGAATTTTCAGGATACCTTGTGCAGTGAGATGTATCCCTACCAAATGCCTCGCTATCTGAAAAACGGGCGTATCGACATGATTTATCTCATGCAGGATTTTCAAGCCTTTTGGCGCGAAAACAGCGAGATATGGGTCGAACGGTTCGACTACAAAGAATCGGCACCACATCTGATTTTACAGGCTTTTCTGCAACGGATTGTCAACGGCGGCGGGCAGATTATCCGCGAATTTGCCGCCGGTCGCGACCGTTTGGACTTGTGCGTAGAATATGAAGGACAAAAATACCCCATCGAACTGAAACTCCGATACAGTGCCAAAACCGAAGAAAAAAGCTACGCTCAACTCATCAACTATATGGACACAGTGGGCACCAAAGAGGGCTGGCTGATTATCTTCGACCGCCGCCCCGATATAGATTGGGATGCTAAAATTTATCTCAAAACGGAGAAAGTTGGCGATAAAACGGTTTCGATTGTGGGGTGTTAGAGTGAAGAGTGAAAAGTTTGGTAATTGATTAAAAAATTTGAATTATGGCACGATATTTTAATGTAGCAGGACCCTGCAACGAAGCTGACCACTATATGATAGAGGCTTCATCGCGTTTGTCGGGCATCAGAGAACTCATTGAGCAGAAGCAGTATTTTGTGATTCACGCTCCGCGGCAGAGTGGCAAAACCACGTTGCTGCTTGATTTGGTTAATCGCATCAATAGCGAGGGCAAGTATTATGCGCTTTACTGCTCGTTGGAGGCAGCACAGGGCGTTATTGACCCGAAGGAAGGTATTCCTGTGATAACAAAACGATTAGGAAAGGCATTGCAATTTTCGCCGGACATACCGGACGGCGGACGGTTCGCAAAAAATGCCGACTACAGCGATTATTCGGGTGTGCTGGCAACCGAATTGACCTTGTTTTGCATGGCGTTAGACAAACCGTTAATCATCTTTTTCGATGAAGCCGACTGTTTGAGCGAGGGAACACTAATCACTTTTCTTCGCCAACTGAGAAATTCTTACAACACCCGGTCGCAAATACCGTTTGTTCATTCAATCGCCTTGGTGGGCATGCGCAACATTCGCGACTTCAAAGTGCGGATTCGTCCCGACAGCGAGTCGCTTGGCAGCGCAAGTCCGTTTAATGTGATTAAAGAAGCGATGACTTTTAGCAATTTCACAAAAGAGGAGGCAGTAGAATTGTACGGACAGCATACTGCGGAAACAGGGCAAGTGTTTGAACAAGAAGCTATCGATTTGGTTATCAAGCAAACGCAGGGACAGCCATGGTTGGTTAACGCCATTGCATGCGAGGTGATTGAAAAAATGCTCCAATCCGATTATACCAAGCCGGTGACGGCAGAATTGGTGGAACAAGCCATCCAAACCATCATCCTGCGGCGCGACACACATATCGACAGCCTGCTGGAGCGGCTTAAAGAGGAGCGCGTGCGGCGGGTGATAGAGCCGGTCATCATTGGCGAATTGTCGGAAATTCATACGCAGTCGGACGACTATCTCTACACCAAAGACCTTGGGCTGATAAAGGAGAGTAAAGGGTTAATCATGCCTGCCAATCCAATTTATGCCGAAGTAATCATCCGTACATTAAGTGCCGACTCACAGAAAGATTTGCTTGAAAGCAAATATCCCCAACAAATGCCCCACTATCTGAAAAACGGGCATATTGACATGACCTGTCTTATGCAGGATTTTCAAGCCTTTTGGCGCGAAAACAGCGAAATATGGATAGACCGCTACAAATACAGAGAGGCCGCACCACATCTGATTTTGCAGGCTTTCCTGCAACGCGTGGTCAACGGCGGCGGGCAAATCATCCGTGAATTTGCGGCAGGATACAAGCGTTTAGATTTGTGCGTAGAATATGAAAGACAAAAATATCCCATCGAACTGAAACTCCGCCGCAGTGCCAAAACAGAAGAAAACAGTTACACCCAAATACTCGGCTACATGGACAGATTAGGCACCAAAGAGGGTTGGCTACTTATCTTCGACCGCCGCCCCGATATAGATTGGGATGCCAAAATATATCTCAAAACAGAAACGGTGGAGGGGAAAACCGTTACGATAGTAGGGTGTTAGTTAAAAAAAATATTTCAGTACGGGCTGAAAGCCCAGCATATCCCAGCCCAACGCATCGCGTTGGGGTAATGGGTTTTGTGTGTTTTGCGCCCTGAAAGGGCATTATATCATTATGTTGCCCCATCATATCTCATCATTATTCATCATTATTATTTCCCCAACGCGATGCGTTGGGCTGGGATATGCTGGGCTTTCAGCCTGTTCAGCCCGAACCGTCATTGCGGGCTTGACCCGCAATCCCCTGTTCTACATCGCTCTGTAGCCCAACATTCGGCTCATTTTCAGGGGATTGCGGGGCAAGCCCGCAATGACGATAAGGGCTAATGGACAAAATTCAGGCTAGAAGTGGTGATAACTAATTGAAATACATATATTTGCAAGCATTTAAAGTTATGAGTAAAAAATTTGCATTTATTGCTGGTCGAAAACGACCAAGAAAAACGGCTGAAAATTTGACTTGAAAAACAAACTCAGAAACCACAATGGCTTATCTAAAGAACGTAAAATGAAGTATATAGATGGGTTTTTCAAGGTATAAAAGGCTTCTAAAAAGTCGAAGGAATTATCTATTGTGATAATCCCTTCTCTGACTTTTTCGTCAGCCTGTCAAACTATCCCTGACAAGTTGCTCCCCAGCAGAGCTTGTTTCCGTTTCATTTGACCATGCAAAGATATGAATAGTTGATCAGGATTTATTCATCCTCAAAAATATTTAGCCTGAATTTTGTCCACTTGAAACAAACGGCTCTTTTTTAGCCTGAATTTTGTCCATTACACCGACGATAATAATGATTTAACAAACTTTAACACAAACAAGTGTTAAAATTTAAACAAATCCATTGTCAATTCAAAAACATTCTTTACCTTTGCCGCCGTTATCACGAGATGTCATTGTGGGCTTGACCTGCAATCTCCCGCGACAACAAAAAAAAATGTTTTTTTTTAACAATTTAAATTTAAATTTTATGCGAATGAAGGAAAATTTCAAAAACAGGAACTTTGCAAAGCTTGCAAAGCCTTTGCTGTTGAGTAGCATTCTCTTGGGGGGGGGGGGTGCGAAACGTTCGCGCTGAAACAGCGCAGGAAGCGCCGCAAGAGGCGGCGCAGATTATTGAGGTGGCGATTCCCTCGTCAGGGACGAAGACCATTACCGGTTTTGTGTACGATGAGACCGGAGATGGAGTCCCCGGTTCCACCATCACCATCAAAGGGAGCTCTCGTGGAGTAGTGACCGACATAGATGGTTCGTTCAAAATAGACGTTTCGCCGACGGATGTTTTGGAAGTTTCGTTTTTGGGCTATGACACCTACACTGTGGAGGTGGGCGACAAGGCGAGTTTTGTGATTCCGCTCAAGCCCAAAGCGAATGAATTGGATGAAGTTACTGTGGTGGCTTTCGGCAGGCAGAAGAAAGAGAGCGTGGTGGCCTCCATTACCACCATCGCCGCGAAAGACTTGCAGATTGCGGGCAGTAACTTGACGACTGCCTTTGCTGGTAAGATTCCCGGTCTGATTTCCTATCAGACGACCGGCGAGCCGGGAAAGGACAACGCGCAATTCTTTGTGCGCGGCGTTACTACTCTCGGATACGCTAAATCGCCTCTGATACTGATTGACGGCTTTGAGTCTTCTACCGACGACCTGGCACGCTTGCAGCCGGATGACATCGACCAGTTTTCCATCCTCAAAGATGCTTCGGCAACAGTGCTTTATGGTGCTCGCGGTGCCAACGGTATCATCACTATCACTACCAAATCCGGTCGGGAGTCGGATAAAGTGAAAATATCGGCGCGCCTTGATGTCAATATCTCGACACCCACAAAGATGCTTGAATTGCTCGACGGGGTGAGGTATATGGAATTGTACAACGAGGCACAACTGTCGCGCTATTACGATAGCGGTGCGACAACGCCTATTGCGCAGTGGTATAGCCAGGATAAGATTGAGGCTACCCGGCGTGGCGACAATCCGATGGCGTATCCCAATGTCAATTGGTATGATATGATTATGAAAACGCAAACCGTGAATGAGAAAGCCAATGTCAATTTGGAAGGTGGCAACCAATCTACCACGTATTATGTAGCCGTGGGGATGGACCATGAAACCGGTTTGCTGAAAGTGGACGAGCAGGATAATTTGAATGATTTCAATAGCAACATTGACATCATGCGTTTCAATCTCCGCTCGAATGTTATTTTTAAATTGAGCAAAACTACCACACTTGACACACGTATTTCCGGTCGGTTCCAGAAGTACAACGGTCCGGCTACGAGTGCCAGTGACATCTTCAAGCAGATAATGGACATCAATCCGGTGGAGTTTCCTGCTGTATGGCATCCCGGTGCGGGGTATGAGAATGTTCGGCACACGATGTTCGGTATGGTCTCCCCGTCCAAGACCAACCCTTTTGCAGAGATGGTAAAGGGGTATTCGCAAACAGACGAGAGTAATATTTCGGCACAGGCCACTTTGCGGCACAATATGGACTATCTGTTGCAGAACTTGAAGTTTGAGTTTAAAGCCTCCATCAGTGCTTTTAGCAGTGCTACTCAGAAACGTACGTTCGACCCGACCTATTACTCGCTGGAAGGTTATGACCCGGTATACAATACCTATTCGCTTTTCAATACCAATCCTAACAACAACCCTTATCTGGGTGATGTGGTGGGCGGTAAAGACGGGAATACACACTATTATTTTGAAGCTCGTTTCAATTGGGGGCGGCAATTTGGTGTCCACAACATTGGTTTAATGACCGTTGGCATTGCAGAGGAGAAACTTCTGACCAGCGGTACGGATGGTGGTATCAAACTGACTTTGCCGGAGCGCAACCTGGGCAACTCTTCGCGTCTCACTTACGATTATGATTCGCGGTATTTCCTGGAAGCCTCCTATGGTTTTAACGGCTCTGAGAAGTTCGACGCCAGTCATCGTTTTGGCTTCTTCCCTGCCGTAGCGGTAGGATGGGTCATTTCTAACGAGAAGTTCTACAGCGATGCGTTGCGGGATATACTCAGTATGGCGAAATTGAAATATTCTTGGGGAAAGGTAGGAAACGATGCCATCGGGAATACAGGAAAACGTGACGACCGTTTCTACTATCTGTCGGACATCAAAATTGGCAATGCGAGTAATCTCCTCACTCCGGCTTATTTTGGTCAGGATATGAGGACAATCTATCCGGGATATGCTATCAACCAATATGAGAATCCGTTCGTCACATGGGAGGTTTCCACCAAGCAGAACGTCGGCGTCGAGTTGGACCTGCTCAAAGGCATGAACATACAAGTGGATTACTTTACTGATGTGCGCGACCAAATCTACTGGCCGCGACAAAACGTGCCCGCAAGCCTTGGATTGGGCGGTACAGCGATAAGTGCTAACATCGGCAAGGTGGAGTCGGAGGGTGTAGACGGCTCGATAGACTACAAGCACAGTTTCAACAAAGATTTCTGGCTCACAGGGCGCGCCAATTACACTTTTGCACGCAGCAAGGTCTTGAGAACAGACGAGCCGATGAACCAGCCTGCTTATAGATTTAAGGTGGGGCAGCCCGTTGATCAGCCATTTGGTTATGTAGCCGAGCGCTTGTTCCTTGACCAATATGAGATTTACAACTCGCCGGACCAGAGTGCTTTAGGCCCCTATATGCGGGGTGACATCAAATATACGGATGTCAACAATGACGGTGTGATAAATGAGAACGACCAGATTCCTATCGGTTATCCGACTGTGCCGCAAGTGCAGTATGGTTTCGGACTGTCGGCAGGGTTTAAGGATGCGGACTTATCGTTCTTCTTTCAGGGTAATGCACAATCTTCTTTCTTTATCGCCCCGCAAGAAATTGCGCCCTTGCAAGGTCGTCGCAATGCACCGGCTATCATAGCCAACAGCACCTGGTCGGAGATGAACCCGGATATACATGCCTTCTGGCCACGTCTATCCATAGATAATGTGGCTAACAATTATGTCAATTCGACATGGTGGTTGCGCGATGCCTCGTTTATACGCCTTAAAACAGTGGAGTTAGGTTATTCCATCAGTCAACTGAAAGGTTATGGCATTCAGAACATACGCCTCTATTTGAGCGGTGAAAACTTGCTTACTTTCAGTAAATTTAAATTGTGGGACCCTGAGATGGGGGGCAATGGATTGGCTTATCCTATTAATCGGAGGTATAATATTGGATTGCAATTGGCATTTTAGTCTGAACCACGATTTTAGTCTGAACTGTGATTTTAATATGATTAATTTGATTAGTATGATTATAGAAAATTATGATTATAGAAAATTATGATTATCATGGAAATCATGGTAATCATGAAAATCAAATTAAAATCAAAGTTCAGACAAAAAAAAGATTAATTAAATAATTAAAAATTAAAGAATATGAAATCATTAAAAAAAATTATTCGTACAGACGTGGCGCGCCACGTCTCTACATTCATTGTTGCGGCGATGTTTCTCCTGCCGTCGTGCAGCGATTATTTAGACGTTGTGCCTGATAATACGGTCAAATTAGATGACCTTTTCAGCAACCGTGAGACGTCTTACAATGCTTTGGCTCGGGTTTATAGCTATATCCCGGATGTGCAACACCGGTATAATTCGCCGTGGCTTTTGGGCGACGAGTGGGTTTGGCGCGCGAGTGATGGTGCCAATACTGCTACCTTGCTTCCGCCTATGGGGGTGATGATGGGCAGCCAAAATGCCGGTAAACCGCTCTACAGCTTGTGGGATGGCACGGGCGGTGCCAAGGGGATGTATGACGGCATTCGTGCTGCTAACACTTTCCTGGAGAAAATTCATTTGGCAGCCAATTTTGAGGAGAATGAGCGCAAAGACTGGATTGCGCAGGTAAAGTTTCTCAAAGCCTATTTTCACTATCAGTTGATTGAGTATTACGGGCCTATCATTATCGTGGACCGCAACATCAATGTGGATGAGCCGGATGATGTAGTCATGGGGCGCAGAGAGAAAGTGGATGCCTGTTTCAACTACGTCACCAACCTTATCGAAGAGGCTATCCCCGACTTGAAAGACAAGACGGAGACGCTCAATCTGGGTATGATAGACAAAAAAATAGCTTACGCCACACTCGCGCGAGTATATCTGTTGCGTGCCAGCCCGTTCTTCAACGGCAATACTGACTACGTCAGCTTCCTTGATTTCGATGGACAGCCTTTCTTCCCGCAAACCCCAGCTCCGCAGAAATGGCAGGATGCCTTGACAGCCGTTACCCAAGCGATAGACTTCTGTGAATCGCATGGCTCCCCCGGATTGTATGTGTTCAATAAAAGTAGTACCTCTACGGATGATGACGATATCTGGATATTGAGAAATCCGGTCGGAATGAAACTGTTTTATTCTAACAAGATGGCACCCATCGAAAGGTGGAACCAAGAATTGATATGGGGACGAACATATACCGCGGGTAGCGCTATCTCACTGCAAGGAGCCACGTCTATTTATCGCTCAGGAGAAAACTATATTGATGCCCTTGGTGCAAACAACGAGATAGATGGCCAGAACGTGTGGGGCCACGATGATCCGAGTATTAGTAATAACTATAATGCGGGTGTGAGTTCCTATAATTCTCTTGGTGCCAACTATGAGATGCTCGAACGGTTCTACACCAAAAACGGGCTACCCATCAATGCGGATTTGGCGTTCAACCAGATGCTGAAATATGACCTTGCGTCAACGCCTGATGTCACGGTGCCCGGCAACGAAGAGTGGATGGGTATTTTGCAGTCGGACTACAGAACGTCTTATCTCTATCTCAACCGCGAAATGCGTTTCTATACCAACTTGGGCGTTACCGGCGGCTATTGGCGGCAATTTGTAAGGACGATACCTATATCTCTGTATGCCAATACATTCGGCGGTACGAGAAGTTTCGGGGGGGGGGTTCAGTGGTTTTCTTCGGGCATAGCCGTTCATAAATTTCTTGATCCCGAAACGCGCTCCGGCGACGGTCGCTTTCAAAACTCCCCCTTTCCGATTATCCGTCTGGCAGACCTATACTTGATGCAGGCGGAGTGTGAGAATGAGGTGAACGGACCGGCAGCGGCACTCGCTTCTATCAACAAAGTGCGCACCCGTGCAGGCATTCCCAATGTGGAAGATGTGTGGGCAGATGCCACGAAGGTTACATCCAATTACCTCAACCACCACCGGGAAAAGGCGGGTATGCTCGACATCATTCTCCGGGAACGTAGCATCGAGTTGGCTTTTGAAGGGTCACGCTTTTTTGATGTACGGCGCTATAAGCTGGCTACTCAAGAGTTTAACAAGCCAACTATGGGCTGGATTGGTAATGCCGGTAATGCAACTGATTTCTTTCAGTTGAGTATTAAGCAGGCGCGTCGCTTCCAATTTCGCGATAATCTGTGGCCTATTCCGTTGAATGATATGAATATTAATCCTAATTTGAAGCAAAATCCGAGTTGGGAATAAATGTCTGAACCACGATTTTCACAAGATTTATAAGATTAGCAAGATTACAGAGAAAAGATTATCATGGTAATCTTGTAAATCTTATTAAAATCACGGTTCAGACAAAAAAATCAGAGAAAAATTAGAAATTATAAATTTAAAAATTAAAGATTATGAAATTTAGATGTTTAGTGTTATGTGTGACGGCTTGCTTGGTAACAGTCCTTTGCGGCTGCGATGAGAGTAAGCGCTTTGAGATTAATTATTCTGATGGGACGCCTCCCGGAAAGCCTGAGATTCTTGGCTGGAGGGCGGTGAATGGTGGTGGCGTTATTCATTATCGGGTGCCGGAAGATGAGGATTTGCTCTCTATTGATGCCTCTTATACGAATCCGCAAACGGGCGCAGAGGTGTGGTTTTCTACTTCTTACTATGTTGATTCTATCACTGTGATTGGTTTTCCGGACAGTGTGGCACTCACGGTGCAAGTGTATGCCGTGGACCGCGCCGGCAACCGCTCCGCGAGTGTGCCGGTTGATATTACGCCTGATAAGCCTGCCGTGCAGCTTATCAGCCAGTCGCTGCAAGTGAAGGGGGGCTTCGGCTCGTTCTATGTGGATTGGAAGAACACACTCAAACAAAACGTTAATGTGTATCTTGATTATTCCTACAAACTAAAGGGTCAGCCGGTGACGAAACGGTCAATTGTTTCCTCTGTCAACGAGGACGTCCGTGAATTTGTCCGCATGGAAGATATTCCGGAGACGGAGCCTATAACGGTCAATATGCGGGTGGAAGACCGCTACGGAAATTCCAATGTGCTCGCTCCGGCGACGGTCTATCTGAAACACGACGAAATCATCCCGAAAGACAATTGGTTTCTACCCAAGGAATTAAGCGATACATTACGCGTGCGGATGGGATTCTTTGGCGGTTACTTTAAAACAGGCGGTCGGATATTGATTGACGGCATATATGATGGTGATGGTGGTCGTAATGATAACTTTACGAAAGGTGGTGCATACGGAGGAGTTAAACCGGTAAATTTCTTGGTCGACCTTGGCGAAGAGTGGGAATTAAGTCGCATCGTTACCCACCAATTCGCCGATTATAAGAATGAGTTGGAGCGGGGAGAGTACGGTTACTATAAGGACAAAAATATAAAACGGTACAAAGTTTATATCTATCACGCGGATACGGAAGAATGGGAGATGATACGCGACCATACCATTCAGGTACCTTCATTGGCGACAGAAAGGCAATATATTGTTGCCGGTCTTGCCGGCGACATGACCTATTTCTATCCCGATGAGATAGAGTTCACGGAGCCTACCCGATGGTTTAGGTATGAGATGATTGGGTGTTTTGACGGGGATATTCAAACGTTTAATTTCGCGTTGTCTGAAATTACTTTGTATGGGAGGAGAAAAAGGTGAAAAATATAAATTATAAAAAAATGAAAGTTATGAAAGCAAATAAATTATTTTCTGTGCTGTTCGCGGCATTCGTCGGTGTATCCTGTTCGGATATATATGACAACATTAAGGATTTTTCTCCCGAAGAGCGGGTTTATCCGGCAAGGTTCGACATCGTGACGGTTTCGTATGGTTACGAGCGGGTGGAGTTCGACTTTGGGACGCAAGGGCGCGTGCCTGCTTCCCAAATGTATTTGGGCAAAGCTAAGAAAACCATCGTTGAATACACGGTCGGTGATGAGTCTAAGCGCGAGGTATTTGATAGTGTCTGCTCGTGGGTCAACATCACAGGTCTTACCCAACCGCGTATCTATGAATTTAAGATTTTCACCGAAGACCAGTATGGCAATCCCTCGATAGCGCAAGAGGTATCGGTAACGCCGTTTACGAGCGAAGATGTTTCCGCTTTGGCAGTGACACCTCCCTCGGTGGTCGAATCGACAGCGGCGGCGGCCGTTGAATGGCGCAATCCCATAGTGTCGGATATGTATTCGTGGTATCGCTACAAATATGAATATACCGACCGTGACAACCATGTTCAACGCGACAGTGCTAATGGCAATCTGCCGAGTTTCCTTGTCGAAAATGTGAACAAGAATGTTGATATACCTATCAAGATAACAGCCCGTATTGTGCCCAAAATGAATGGTGTGTCGATTATTGACAGCATCGACTGGGAAATGACTTATAACCTGCGTATCTCTCCGTCGGCAATTCCTGCAATCCTCCTCAAAAAGCCTGCACAATTCTATACGTTTGATGCGGATGAGATTGAGTTTCCCTTGGAATTTGCATGGGTAGCGGTAGATGAGGCTACCGGCTATGACCTGAAAGTATCCTCAAATCCCAATTTCAGTGATGGACCAACAATAGATGCCGGCACGGGTAACTCCTATCTTATGACAAAAAATGACGCATCTGCGCTTATCGCCTCTTTTAACCGTGCCGACCCGTTTCGGGTATATTGGACCATAGCACCCAGACTATCATCTACCACCATAAATCAGCAAAGCCGCAACATGACAGCGATTCGCGCAAAAAACATGACAGGCTGGTGGACATTCGACGACCCCACCAATCTGTTGGCCGCCCAAAACGGCGGTATAGCACTCGTAGCCGTTGAAACGGGAGGCGCTATCACATCCGTTGCCGGTCCAACGGCCACCGACCGCGCTATCCGCATACCACAAGGCAGCTATCTGCGCTGTAATCACGGACTTCTCCCTGTCGGAGGCACCAATGTCAATACTTACAGCGTAGCGTTTGATGTAAAAATACCGGAAACAGGCACAGGTAAGACGTATTCACTCCTTTCTGCACGCAACGGATACGGTACGCCAACACAGGATGCCGACATATTCATCAACGCCGATGGCAAAATAGGTGTTTTAACCGGCACTACAGCGACTGTATCCGAAAATGGTCTTCAAACTGATAGAATGGGCTTTTCGGGCTTCCATACACCTGCCGGTCGCTGGACACGCATTGTTCTTGTCGCTGATATTACCAATAATTTTTACATGTATTATGCCGATGGTCTCAGAATAAGGGAAGGAAGATTGTCATCCGCGGATATTGACGGTCGTTTCTCACTCTTGCCGGAAGGCTGTCTGCTTTTTGCCGATGATAACGGTGAAGACGAAGTGTTGGACGTAGCCAATGTTCAGTTCTACGGATTAAAACTAAGCGAATACGAAATCCGTAAACTCGGTGGCGTTGCTATACGCGAATATGATAAGACAAGCTGGAAAATATCAACGAATATGCTTACACCGAGTTATAGCGTTGATTCCAATCCGAGTCGTATCCTTGATTCCAATCCGATTACATATACGTTTAACTGGAGCGGGGCAGATGTGCTAAAATACTTCAATATTGACATGACAGAAGTGCAGGAAATACACTCTTTAGCGTTTTACGGTCGCCTTGTAGAGGAATGGCCCTCCGAACTGCGGACTGTTGATGTTTTCGCAGGTAACGATGGCAGTACTTGGACATTAATCGCCTCCCACGACTATCAAGTACCTGTTTATGAAACCACATGGCAAATACCGCTGATAGATTTACCAACGCCGGTTAATGCCAGATGGCTTAGGGTAGAAATGAACAGAGGACTCGCTAATGCCACCTTTGGAGAAATTCATGTGTTTGGCAAAAAATAAAAAATTGAAAAATGCTGTTTCAAACAAATGTTTGAGACAGCATTTTTTTTGAAAAAAAAACAGAAACATTTGCTAATTCAATAATTTTGTATTATCTTTGCAGATATTTTTAGAAATGAGAAGTCATGAAGAATTTACCCATTGGTATTCAGTCGTTTGAAAAGTTACGCGATGAAGGTTGTTTGTATGTGGATAAAACGAAAGAAATACTCCAACTTACAAGTTCAAACATCGTGTTTCTCTCACGCCCGCGCCGTTTCGGAAAGTCGCTCCTTGTCAGCACCTTGGAGGAACTTTACACAGGCAGTCAGCATTTGTTTGAAGGTCTCTATATCTATGATAAATGGGATTGGACGCAGCGCTATCCCGTTATTCGAATAGATTGGACAGATATCAAGCACGATAGTAAAGAAGAGATGGAACGCAGTATGTCAACATTTCTGAAACGGCAGGCTAAATTAGAGAAAATAAAACTTGTTTCAGAATACGCCTCCGATTGTTTTTCTGAATTGATAGAGTCATTGCATCGTAAAAAAGGCAATAAAGTGGTTGTACTTATTGATGAGTACGACAGCCCGATATTGGATACAATGAATCAACCTGAAGCGGATGGTGTTCGCCAATTTCTTCAAAGCTTTTATAAAAGGCTAAAAGCCACCGACAACCATTTGAAGTTCGTTTTTATGACAGGCATAACAAAAGTGGCAAAAGTGTCAATATTTTCAGCATTGAACAGTCTCAAAGATATTACGTTAAACGATAAATATGCTTCTATCTGTGGCTATACACAGGAAGAACTGGAACGTAACTTTGCGGAATATATTGACGAAACGGCATCTCATTTGGAAATAACAAGGGAGAATTTGCTTTACTACATTTGCAAGTGGTATGATGGTTATACCTGGGATGGCAAGACATCGGTTTACAATCCGTTTTCCACGCTAATGTTTTTTGACAATCAAGACTTTTCCAATTACTGGTTTGATACAGGTACGCCCACTTTCCTCATCAATCGTCTCAAAAAACACGGTCTTGCTAAAACCGTATTGGAACCGATAGTTGCAGGTCCGACAGCTTTCAACAGCTACGACCCTGATGAGTTGGAAGATATTCCCCTGTTATTTCAAACCGGCTACTTGACCATCAAAAACAAACAACGGGTGGGTAGAAGTTCTCAATATACATTGGAAGTACCCAATATGGAGGTAAAGGAGTCGCTGATGGAATATCTGTTAAGTGCATATACCAACTACCCCCTTTCGAAAATGTCGGCACTTGGACAACAAATGTTGCAACAAATCCTTGATTTCGATGCGAAAGGCTTTACAAATAATATGCGTATCATGCTTGCCGATGTTCCTTACACTTTACTCCCATCCAAGGCGCAAGACGAAGCGGAAGCGGAAGCGGAAAATTTAGCAAGTGAAGCCTTTTATCACAACATCTTTCAAATGTGGATGACCATGCTGGGTTTCAATATTCAAAGCGAAAGGATGACCAACCGGGGACGTATAGATGCCGTGTTGCAGCAAGACGGAGTGGCAATAGTGGTAGAGTTGAAATATCACGCTACCACGGAATTGGAAACTTTGCTCAACCAGGCTATCGCGCAAATCCGCGAGAAGCGGTATTATGAGCCGTTTCTTGACCGGAAAATTATTCTGCTGGGGATAGCGTTCAGTGGAAAAGATGTTGGTTGCAGGATTGAACAAATTGTCTGAACCGGGATTTTCATAAGATTAAAAGATTAGCAAGATAAAAATTAAAAATATTAAAATTATAAATTATTAAAGAAATGAAAAAAAGTTATTGTTTATTAGCAGTTTCACTGCTTGTGTTCTCCGTGTTCACTCTGTCGTCTTGTCGGGCAGATATAAAATGGACGAAATATGAGAACAATCCTGTTCTCGGCGGCGCGGACCTCGGCACGTGTTTCGATATCGCGATGCTGCAAGAGGACGGCAAATACAAGATGTGGTTCTCGTGGCGACCAAGAAAGTCGCTTGCCTACACCGAAAGCAAGGACGGAATTAATTGGTCTGAGCCTACAATCGTTCTCGCTCCCAATCCTGACTCAGGTTGGGAAAATGAAATCAATCGCCCCTCCGTTATTAAGCGGGACGGCGTGTATCATCTTTGGTACACCGGTCAGGTTTGGTACAACGATTGGTCGAAAAGCGGCTCGTGGATTGGTTACGCAACGAGTACCGACGGCATTCACTTTGAAAGGAAATCGGACAAACCCGTTTTAGTGCCGGAAAAAGGCTGGGAAAAAGAACATGCCGTGATGTGTCCGAACGTCGAATGGGATGCCGATACCAAACTTTTCACGATGTGGTACTCCGGCGGAGAGATATACGAACCGAACGCTATCGGCTACGCAACAAGCCCGGATGGTCTTGTGTGGACGAAATACAAAAATAATCCCATCTTTTCGTGTGATAAAAACACCGAGTGGGAGCATCATAAAGTTGCCGGCGGGCATGTTTTCAAACACAACGATTGGTACTTAATGTTCTACATAGGTTACGAAAACGAACATCTTGCCCGCATCGGCATTGCCCGGTCGAAGGACGGCATTACGAATTGGGAACGGCTACCGACGAATCCGATTGTTTCGCCAACCCAAGACGGCTGGGATGCTGAGGCCTGCTATAAACCGTTCGTCATTTACGATGCAAAAGAGAAAAAATGGCGGCTGTGGTACAACGGTCGCACCGGAAATCTGGAGCGAATCGGACTTGTATTTCTTGACGGAGAGGACTTGGGTTTTCCTAAACATTAAAAATAAATTAGAGAATTAAAAAATGAAAAATAGCATCATTCTATTCTTATTGACATTGTATTGTCTTACAGGATTTTCGCAAACGAAAGGCAGCGGTTATCCCATCGACCCCGTACCGTTTACGTCGGTAAAAGTGACCGACCAATTCTGGGGACAACGCTTAAACGCCAGCCGTGAGGTAACTATCCCTTTGGCATTCGGCAAATGTGAAGAAACGGGGCGGTATGAAAATTTCCACAAGGCAGCCCATCCAAGCCCCGACTATAAAGTGGGCGGATTTTCTTTTGATGATACGGATGTGTATAAAACCATCGAAGGCGCTTCTTATTCCATGCAAACATGGCCGGATAAGAAACTGGTGCGATACATCGACAGTGTGCTCACCATAGTCGCCGCCGCACAGGAACTGGACGGCTATCTTTTTACCGCCCGAACAATGAACCCGCAACATCCGCACGATTGGGTAGGTCACGAGCGATGGGCAAAAGTGGAAGAATACAGCCACGAATTTTACAATCTGGGACATTTGCTGGAAAGTGCCATCGCTCACTATCAGGCAACCGGCAAACGGAATTTTTTGGATATAGCCATCCGCTATGCCGACTGTGTGGAACGGTCCATCGGCGATAAACCCGGACAGGTGGCGCGTGTACCCGGTCATCAAATTGCAGAAATGGGATTAGCTAAATTGTATGTCGTAACGGGCGAAAAGAAATACCTTGATTTGGCAAAATATTTCTTGGACAAACGGGGTTACACTGCCCGAAAAGGCGACGCCTTCACCAGACAAATGCATAAACCCATTTTGGAACAGGACGAAGCCGTTGGTCATGCCGTACGCGCCGTTTATATGTATTCGGGAATTGCCGACGTGGCAGCGCTCACGGGCGATGCGGCTTACATCCACGCCATCGACCGCCTTTGGGACAATGTGGTGTCGAAAAAACTCTACATCACCGGTGGAATAGGCGCCCGTCATCAACACGAATCATTTGGCGATAACTACGAATTGCCCAATCTGACGGCTTACAACGAGACTTGCGCAGCCATTGCCAATGTTTATTGGAACTACCGCCTGTTTCTGTTGCACGGCGAAGCTAAATATTTCGACGTGCTGGAACGCACCTTGTATAACGGTTTGATTTCCGGTGTTTCGCTGGATGGCGGCACATTTTTCTATCCCAATCCATTGGAATCGGATAGCAAATTCAAATTTAATCGTGGAAGTACACTTGTCCGCCAGCCGTGGTTTGACAGTTCCTGCTGCCCGTCGAATGTCAGCCGTTTTATCCCTTCCCTGCCGGGTTATGTGTATGCTGTCAAAAATAATGACCTCTATGTGAACCTGTTTATGGGCAATGATGCCGTATTGGATGTGGAAGGTAAAAAAGTAGCAGTAAGCCAATCGACCGAGTATCCATGGACAGGCGACATTAATATTAAAGTGTCACCACGTTCAAAACAGCAATTTACATTGAAAGTGCGCGTGCCGGGTTGGGTGCAGGGGGAAGTCGTTCCCAGCGATTTGTACAGTTATGCCGACGGCAAAAAGTTGAATTATGCGGTAACGGTGAACGGCGCCAAGGTGGACAGCCGGTTGGAGAAGGGATATTTTGCGATTTCCCGTCAATGGAAAAAAGACGACGTGGTGAAAGTGCATTTCGACATGGAACCGCGCGTAGTGAAAGCCAACGACAAAGTGGAAGCCGACCGCGGAAAAATATCTATCGAACGCGGTCCCATTGTTTATTGTGCCGAATGGGCGGATAATGATTTTGATATTTTCAGTGTCGTGATAAATCAAAAGCCTGAAATCAGGGTGGAAACCAAGCCGGATTTGCTGAAGGGTATCCATCAGTTAAAAACGACTGCGCAGTTATTAGCCCAAAATGAAACGGGACG
This sequence comes from Candidatus Symbiothrix dinenymphae, assembly GCA_001417715.1. GTDB lineage: Bacteria > Bacteroidota > Bacteroidia > Bacteroidales > Azobacteroidaceae > Azobacteroides > Azobacteroides dinenymphae. The sequence goes on along the minus strand of BBRT01000247.1, from coordinate 48,431 downwards.
TTTACAAGTAAAAGATGTAACGCTTTCATTGATACCCTATTACGCATGGAATCATCGTGGCAGTGGTAAGATGTCGGTTTGGCTATTGCAAAATTTGAATGGATTAAGTCGATAGCGGCTTAAAAGGCGGGGGGCAGTTTGTGTGGAACGCGTATTTGGTAAAAGTCATTTTAAATGCGTACCTTTGCCAAAAATTTTGAATTATGGCACGATATTTTAATGTAGCAGGACCTTGCAACGAAGTTGACCACTATATGATAGAGGCTTCATCGCGTTTGTCGGGCATCAGAGAACTTATTGACCAACGTCAATATTTTGTGATTCACGCCCCGCGGCAGAGCGGCAAGACAACTTTGCTGCTTGATGTGGTTAACCACATCAACCATGAAGGCAAGTATTATGCGCTTTATTGCTCATTGGAAGTGGCGCAGGGTATTATTGAACCGAAGGAAGGTATTCCGGCGATAGTCAAGCGGATGCAATCAAAATTTCGCTTTTCGAACATACCCAAAGGAGAAACATTTGCCAAAGATGCTGACTACAGCAATTACACCGGTGTGCTGGTTGATGAGTTGACTGTTTTTTGTATGTCATTAGACAAGCCGCTTATCATCTTTTTCGATGAAGCCGACTGCTTGAGTGAGGGTACATTGATTACTTTCCTTCGGCAATTGAGAGACGGTTACAATACGCGCGGTAATACCCCGTTTGTCCATTCAATCGCCTTGGTGGGCATGCGCAACATTCGCGACTTCAAAGTGCGGATTCGTCCCGACAGCGAGTCGCTTGGCAGCGCAAGTCCGTTTAATGTGATTAAAGAAGCGATGACTTTTAGCAATTTCACAAAAGAGGAGGCAGTAGAATTGTACGGACAGCATACTGCGGAAACAGGGCAAGTGTTTGAACAAGAAGCTATCGATTTGGTTATCAAGCAAACGCAGGGACAGCCATGGTTGGTTAACGCCATTGCATGCGAGGTGATTGAAAAAATGCTCCAATCCGATTATACCAAGCCGGTGACGGCAGAATTGGTGGAACAAGCCATCCAAACCATCATCCTGCGGCGCGACACACATATCGACAGCCTGCTGGAGCGGCTTAAAGAGGAGCGCGTGCGGCGGGTGATAGAGCCGGTCATCATTGGCGAATTGTCGGAAATTCATACGCAGTCGGACGACTATCTCTACACCAAAGACCTTGGGCTGATAAAGGAGAGTAAAGGGTTAATCATGCCTGCCAATCCAATTTATGCCGAAGTAATCATCCGTACATTAAGTGCCGACTCACAGAAAGATTTGCTTGAAAGCAAATATCCCCAACAAATGCCCCACTATCTGAAAAACGGGCATATTGACATGACCTGTCTTATGCAGGATTTTCAAGCCTTTTGGCGCGAAAACAGCGAAATATGGATAGACCGCTACAAATACAGAGAGGCGGCACCACATCTGATTTTGCAAGCTTTCCTGCAACGCGTGGTCAACGGCGGCGGGCAAATCATCCGTGAGTTTGCGGCAGGATACAAGCGTTTAGATTTGTGTGTAGAATATGAAAGACAAAAATACCCCATCGAACTGAAACTCCGCCGCAGTGCCAAAACAGAAGAAAACAGCTACGCCCAAGTACTCGGCTACATGGACAGATTAGGCACCAAAGAGGGTTGGCTACTTATCTTCGACCGCCGCCCCGATATAGATTGGGATGCTAAAATTTATCTCAAAACAGAAATGGTGCAGGGGAAAACCGTTACGATAGTAGGGTGCTAGTTAAAAAAAATATTTCATAATTATCACGCTGTTTAAATTAATTTGTTTATCTTTGCACCGTAATTAAAAATGTAAATCTATGACAACAGCAACGGCATTAAATTCAACGCAATTACATATTCTGCAAATGTTTTCGTACAATTATGACGAAAATCATTTGAAAGAAATGGAAGAAGTGTTACTTATGCACATTCGAAAAAAAGTAGATGAAGAAAGCAAACATCTTTGGGAAGAAAAAGGAATGAGCAACGAGTTAATGGACGAATGGTTAAATACACACATGAGAACGCCATATAACAGATGAAAATTGTTCTTGATACGAATTGCTTACTTGTTTCTGTACAGAAGTATTCAAAATTCTTTTGGTTATGGCAGGCGTTTCGCGATAAAAAAATCACATTGTGTTACACAACCGAGATTTTGAATGAATATTACGAAATTTTGTCGCATTACTATTCGTCTTCTTTAGCCGAAAGTGTTGTGGGCGAAATACTTATGTCAAAAAGCGCAGCAGAGCCAATTACTGTGTATTTTAATTGGCAACTGATTACCACAGATATTGATGACAATAAATATGTGGATTGTGCCGTAAGCGCAAATGCAGATTATATTGTTACCAATGACAGGCATTTCAATATACTAAATGAGATAGAATTTCCAAGAGTAAATATCGTAACAATCAACGACTTTCAGGAAAAAATATAAGATACTGCATCACCCCGCATCCCTACGGGTGGGGTGTCAAAAAGATGAATGTTTTATGAATATTGTTCGTTCATTATTTGTTTTATCCCGTAGGGATTGTAGCTCGGTAGAACACGACACGCCGCCGCCCCCCAGCCCCCCTCAGGGATGCGTCATTGCGGGCTTGACCCGCAATGCCCTGTTCTACATCGCTCTGTAGCCCAACATTCGGCTCATTTTCAGGGGATTGCGGGGCAAGCCCGCAATGACGATAATAATGATTTAACAAACTTTAACACAAACAAGTGTTAAAATTTAAACAAATCCATTGTCATTTCAAAAACATTATTTATCTTTGCCGCCGTTATCACGAGATGTCGTTGCGGGCTTGACCTGCAATCTCCCGCGACGACAAAAAAAAAATGTTTTTTTAACAATTTAAAATTAAATTTTTATGCGAATGAAGAAAAATTTCAAAAACAGGAACTTTGCAAAGCTTGCAAAGCCTTTGCTGTTGAGTAGCATTCTCTTGGGGGGGGGGGGTGCGAAACGTTCGCGCTGAAACAGCGCAGGAGGCGCCGCAAGAGGCGGCGCAGATTATTGAGATGGCAATTCCCTCGGCACGTACGAAGACCGTTACCGGTTTTGTGTACGATGAGACCGGCGTTGGAATCCCCGGTTCCACCATCACCATCAAAGGGAGCACTCGTGGAGTGGCGACCGACTTGGATGGTTCGTTCAAAATAGACGTTTCGCCGACGGATGTTTTGGAAGTTTCGTTTTTGGGGTATGACCCCTACACTGTGACGGTGGGCGACAAAGCGAGTTTTGAGATTTCGCTTAAGCCCAAGTCGAATGAGTTGGATGAAGTGACCATTGTCGCTTTCGGCAAGCAGAAAAAGGAAAGTGTGATTTCGTCCATCACTACTATCAACGCCAAGGATTTGAAGGTGCCGAGCAGCAACCTCACCACTGCCTTTGCGGGACGTGTGGCAGGCTTGATTTCCTACCAGCAGAGCGGCGAGCCGGGGCAGGACAACGCGAGCTTCTTCATCCGCGGTATTACCACTTTCGGTGCTGACGCCAAGAAAGACCCGCTCATCCTGATTGACGGGATGGAACTGACCACCGAAGATTTGGCGCGGATGAATACGGACGACATCGCCAGTTTCTCCATCATGAAAGATGCCACCGCTACCGCGCTTTACGGTGCGCGCGGTGCCAACGGAGTGATACTGGTTACTACCAAGGAAGGACGTGAAGGAAAAGCGGTTATCAATGTCAGACTGGAAAGCTCTTTCTCAAGCCCGACAAAAAAAGTCGCTGTCGCAAACCCTGTCACGTTTATGCGGATGCACAACGAAGCCGTAAGAACGCGCAACCCGCTCGCTACGGAGGATTTGTACACTACGGAGCAAATACGCATGACGGAAAGGGGAACTTATCCTGATATTTATCCCGCCACCGACTGGTACAACACCATGTTTGACGACGTCACCATCAATCAACGCGCCAATATGAGCATCAGCGGAGGTGGAGGCATTGCCCGTTATTATGTGGCGGTCAATGTAGCGCAGGACAACGGCAACATGAAGGTGGACCCGCGCAACAATTTCAACTCCAATATCAATCTGACGAAATATGCCGTCCGTTCCAATGTGAACGTGGATGTGACTAAAACGACGGAGTTGATACTGAGGTTAAGTTCCTCGTTTGACGACTATACCGGTCCGCTCGACGGAGGCACTGCCATGTACAACAAGGTGATACAGGCAAATCCGGTGCTGTTCAAACCGTACTATAATGAGCTGCCGGGTGGAGAGTTTGAGTTCGCCAATCATATCCTGTTCGGAAATTACGGAAACGGCGATTATATCAACCCGTATGCCGAATCACTGAAGGGATACAAGGATTACAGCACCAACACGACTTCCACTCAGTTTGAGGTGAAGCAGAACCTGGATATGCTTACCAAAGGCTTAAAAGTCAGGGCTATGGTGAACATGAACCGTTTTTCGGAATTTACGGTAACACGCCAGTACAAGCCGTTTTTCTATAATTTAACCACCTTCGATTTACTGGACAATTCCTATACCCTGCGGCGTTTGAATCCCACCGGCAGCAATGCGGGCAGTGAGACCCTTAATTATACGCCCGGCGTCCGGAACATCAATACCGCATTTTATTTGGAGACGGCGGCGGAATACAACACTGTGGTGAACGACAAACACAGCCTGAATGCCTTGCTGGTATATATCATGCGGCAAACAAAACAGGTCAGTGCCTCCACAGACCTTCAACTTTCGCTGCCCAACCGCAACATGGGCGTTTCGGGTCGTCTTGCCTACAATTATGATACGCGCTATTTCGGCGAGTTCAATTTCGGTTACAACGGTTCCGAGCGTTTTGCCGCAAACCATCGCTGGGGATTTTTCCCCTCGGTAGGTCTGGCGTGGATGCTGTCGAATGAAGAATTTTTCGAGTCTTTAAAACCGGTTGTTTCGCAGTTCAAACTCAAGGGAACTTACGGGCTGGTAGGTAATGACGCTATCGGAAGTAACACCGACCGGTTCTACTATCTGGCGGATGTAAACATAAACGCGACAAAAAATGTCGGTTGGGGTCCGACCATGGCATACAACCCCGGCGGAGTCAGTGTGAACCGGTATGCCAATGAGAATATCGGATGGGAAACGGCATACAAGACCAATATCGGTGCTGAAATTGCTTTTGTGAACGGTTTGTCTGCCAATATCGACGGATTCCATGAAAGGCGGGAAAACATCCTGCTGGTACGTACCATCCCGAAAACCATGGGCATTGTGCCCGAAATGAAAGCCAATCTGGGCGTGGCAAGCGGGCAAGGAATTGATGTGGAACTGAATTACGAAAAAAGTTTCACCAAGGACTTGTGGGCTACCGGTCGGGGTACGTTTACGTATGCCACCAGCAAGGTCATTGACTGGGAAGAGCCTGATCGCAGTGCCACTCCCTGGCTGTCGAGAGTCGGCACCAACATCAACCAGCAATGGGGTTTCGTTGCCGAACGATTGTTTGTGGACGACACGGAAGTTGCCAATTCCCCCTCACAGTTCGGTATCTATCAGGGCGGCGACATCAAATACAGGGATGTGAACGGCGACGGACTCATCACGAATCTGGATCAGGTGCCCATCGGATACCCTACGGTTCCGGAAATCAATTACGGTTTTGGCGTTTCTGTCGGTTACAAAGGCATTGATGCTTCCGCCTTTTTCCAAGGCTCGGCACGGCAGTCTTTCTGGCTGAGCACCGACGGCAACGGACGCATACAACCGTTTCTCGACGGGTCCTACAAAGACAGCGGCGATGACGGTTTACGGGGGCAAAATGCAGTGTTACAGGCAATAGCCGACAACTACTGGTCTGAAAGCAATCGCAATCCGTATGCTTTTTGGCCCCGTCTGTCCAATGATGTGGTTGATAACAACAGCAAACCAAGTACATGGTTCATGCAAGACGCTACTTTTTTGAGGTTTAAGTCGGCGGAAGTGGGTTATACCATCCCGCAACACCTCACGAAGAAGGCGTACATAAGCAATCTGCGTGTTTATCTCAGTGCCACCAATCTGTTGTGCTGGAGCAACTTCAAACTGTGGGACCCCGAAATGGCGGGCAACGGTCTGGGGTATCCGCTGCAACGAGTGTTTAATGTAGGACTTAATATAGGATTTTAAAAATTAAAAATTAAAAATTATGAAAACAATAATAAAATGTATTACCGCGGCGATGTTCATTTTCCCATCGTGCGACTATCTGGATGTTGTTCCCGACATGGTGCCTACCTTGGACAATGCCTTTTCTGACCGATATATGGCTGAAAAGTTTCTTGCCACTTGCTATTATGGATTGCCGTCGACAGCAAGTCTTACAGCTACACCCGGATTTCTCGGTGCTCTTGAAATGATATACAACAAAGATTACAAAGAGCCAGATGAGCGAACAAACCCCGGCATGGTGCTGGGACTGGGGCAAAACGACCGCACCACTGCGATAATGGATATGTGGGCTGGCGGAACCCCCGGAAGCCTGTATGCCACTATCCGCGATTGCAACACTTTTCTGGACAATATCGAACGAGTGCCCGACTTGAAGAGACCCGAAAAAGACCGCTGGATAGCAGAGGTGAAACTGGTTAAGGCATATTGTCACTTTTCCCTGATTACCCATTACGGACCGATGTGTATCGTTAGAGAAAGTGCACCTGTATCAACATCCACGCAGGGTGTGCGGGTTTACCGCGACAAAGTGGATGACTGTTTTGCCTACACCGTGGAATTGTTGGACGAAGCAATCAACTCCAATGCTTTGCCGGAGATAATCCCGGATATCGGTAAGGAATCCGGTCGTTTTACCAAGGCAGCAGCTTATGCCATAAAAGCGAAAGTATTGGTGTATTGGGCAAGCCCGCTTTTTAACGGAAATACGGAACTGGTGAATTTCGTTGACCACAATAATGAACCGTTTTTCAACCAGACTGAAGACCCAACACGCTGGACAAAAGCGGCAGAGGCCTGTAAAGCGGCAGTGGCTGTCTGCGGGGATGCTCGTATACGGCTGTTTCAGCGAGCGGATTATACAACACCCTTTACTCTTTCGGACACTACCGCTCTGGTGAATACGCTCCGAGAGGCGATTTGCAAACTTTGGAATGTGGAACTGATATGGACAAATAACGCTGCGACTTTCACCGTTTTTCAGGCAAACTGTATGCCCAGATTAGAACTCGCAGTAAGTAATCCCGCCAAGGGCTTATTTAGCATTCCTTTTTCTACTGTCGATGTGTTTTATACGAAGGATGGCGTTCCGATTAACGAGACCGATAGCTTCGATTATGATGGACGGTTCAATATTCGCCAAGGCGACTACGACCACAGATATCTTATCCAAATGGGTGAATGGACCGCAGCCATGAACTTCGACCGTGAACCGCGTTTTTATTCCACACTGGGCTTCGACCGCGGCAAATGGTACGGAAATCATGATCAAAATCCGCCCGGCGGCGCAGGTGGTGCTCCGGGATTAGAAGTGGATAGTCGGTATCCTAGAGCTCGCTATGGGGAATATTCTTCCATATTCGCTCCGGGTGAATACAATGCAACGGGTTACTGGCCTAAAAAACTTATCCATCCGAATACTCAATATTCCAATAATTCTACTACGTGGTGGGGAGAGATATATCCTTTCCCAAGTATGCGTTATGCTGATTTGCTCTTGCTCACAGCGGAAGCCGTGAACGAAGCAGAAGGACCCACCAATGCGTATCCGTACATCGACGAGGTCAGAGCGCGCGCCGGTTTGGTTGGCGTAGTGAACAGCTGGCAGACCCATGCAAAGTCGGCGTATAAGAGTAAGCCTACCACCCCAATCGGTCTGCGTGCCATCATTCAGCAGGAGCGGAAAATAGAACTGGCTTGCGAGGGACATTATTTTTGGGACAGTCGCCGCTGGAAAACAGCCGCTACTGAACAAAATAATCGCCTGATACAGGGTTGGAATCACCTGGGGAGGTCTGCAAACGATTATTACACCCCAACCACGATTTATACCCAAAGGTTTATTTCCCCGCGCGACTATTTTTTCCCGATACCGGAGAGCGATTGTATCGATAATCCACAGTTAAAACAAAATCGGGGATGGTGATTGTCTGAATCACGATTTTAATAAGATTAAAAAGATTAGCAAGATGAAAGAGAATATGATTATCATGGTAATCTTGTAAATCTTATTAAAATCAAGGTTCAGACAAAAAGAATTAGAAATTAATAATTTAAAAAATTAGAGAATATGAAAACAATTTATTTTAGTGTTATTGCTTGTTTGTTTCTGTTGTTTTCCTGCGAGGAAAGGTTGCTGGAACCCACAAATAAGAATCTGGGGAAACCCGAGTCGGTTGCCGAAGCAACCGTGAGCACCACTCCGATTGCCGGAGGCGTTGTTATTAAATATCGCGTGCCCGATGTCCAAGATATTTTGGAAGTAAAAGCCGTATATACCACCCGGACGGACGGAACGGAACGGGAAGCGTCCGGTTCGTTCTATACGAATCAATTGACGTTGGAAGGTTTTAACGACACGATAGAGCACACTGCCCTGTTGTATGTCGTTAACCGTGCTCTGGAGAAATCCGACCCCGTATCGGTGAAGTTTAAACCGCTTGAATCGTCCCTGAGCAAAACCGCCAAGACGGTGAAGATAGTTGCCGGCAATGGGGGTGCCGATTTCAGTTGGAAAAACGAAGACAGAGCCGCACTCTCCTTCGAGTTTCTCACAGAGGACAAAGCCGGCACTTTGCAACCGGCTACTATCCTGTCCTCCTATCTCGATTCTTCGAAATATAGCCTTCGCGGCTATTTGCCGGAGCCTCGTAAGTTCGGCTTGATTATCAGCGACAACTGGGGAAACGCTTCGGACGTCATCCTTCCGGAAGGATTAATTACTCCCCTTGCCGACAACAAGTTGGACAAGAGTAACATGAAAATTCTCATCCTGCCCTCAGGACCCGGCGACCCCAAGGGCGACTCCCCGTTTTATTATTGGTATGCGCAGAACGAAAACTTGATAGATGACGACATTTACAATTTCGGACATACGGCCAACGGTACTATGCCGGGAGGAGTTTCCTTTACGCTGGATTTAGGTGCTTCTGCGTCAGTGAGCCGCCTGTTACTTCATCAGCGTAACACTGACTACCTCACTACTGCTGGCGGAAGCATGTATAACGTAGGAAATCCTAAAAATTTTACGGTCTATGGCAGCAGTTCCAATACTGTTCCAAGCAGTGATTGGAGCGAGTGGACACCGCTTGCAGATTTTGAAGTGATAAAACCATCGGGGTTACCAACCTATCAGGTATCTGATGAAGACAGGCGTGCTTTAATTGCCGGGGATGAGTTTTCTTTCCCGCAAGGAGAGCCGATACGGTTTCTACGGTTTCTATTTCGTGACAACTGGGGTAACGCTACTTTTATGCACGTAGCAGAAATAACCTTATATGGCGGATATGTGGAATAAACAATATAAATAAATTAAAAAATATAAAGCAATGAAAAAGATATATATTAGTGTATTAGCAATGAGCCTGTTGGGTTTCATTTCCTGTGATGATGGTATGGACATCCACAAGCAGTATGTTGAAGACGGCGAAATAGTCTATGCCCCAAAAGTAGATTCGATGGTGTTCAGAGCGGGTAAGGGACGTATTTTGTTTCAAGGTTGGTTAATCAATTCGCCGAATGTGAAGACGATTGAAGTGTATTGGAACGACGGAGTGGGGCACCGTTCCATCCCGGTTCCTGCATCTGTTTCGGATACCATCGTCGTGGAAGATACCATTCCGGATATGGGAGAACAATCCTATGCGTTTGAAGTGCAAACAACAGACAGCCGCGGCAATTCATCCCTCAAAACCACCGGCTCAGGTATCTCTTACGGAGCACTCTTCCGAAGCACCCTGAACCAACGGCGCGTTGATGTGGGTAGTCCTGTTGAGGTTGGCACAGATATACACATAAAGATTCCATGGGGAATAGCAGCCGAAAATCAGGTGCAGACCGAAATCCGTTACACTAAGCTGAGCGGTGTGGATACCACCATCGCGGCAAGTCCGGTCGACGCCCTTACTACTATTACGGATGCGACACTCGGCTCAACGTTTGAGTACCGCTCAGTGTTCCGTCCGGAACCGGATGCTGTAGATACGTTCAGTCTGGGTTGGGAGAGCGTGACAATAGATCCGGTTATTCTCTTTGATAAAACGAATTGGGAGGTGATAGAATGGTCCGGCCAAAACAGCGGCTATCGGGCAACGACGATTATTGACGGTATAGACAACAACAGCAACAGCTACTGGCACTCAGAGTGGTCTCCAGCTGCTCCCCCCCCCCACTGGGCTATTATCGACATGAAGACGCCGAAAGATATTACACAGATAGTAACTTATCGCGCTTCCGGTCGAGTAGGTGCCAAAACTGTTCAATATTTCGTAAGTGACGACCCGGATCCGACTGCCGCTACATGGGTGCAAATCGGTAACGACATTGTGTTTCCAAACAATGCCGTACCGCAGATGTTGACAACCTATATACCTTCGCCGGATCCCGCCAACAGGAAACGTTATTTGAAAATCTATCTGCCCGACAGCAACGAAGGAGTATATATTCAGATAGCGGAAATCTATGTTTACAGGTCATATTGATTGTCTGCGTTTATATCAATTTTTTTGTACCTTTGCAGGGACTTGAATGTGTTACACAATAATAAACAATATGAAATCAGGAATTAAATTCTTATTCTGTTTCTTTTTATTACTGGGCGCTTCCTTAGTTGGGATGGCGCAGCAGCGCAGGGAGTTCTTGCTGGAAAAAGGCTGGAAGTTTTCGCGTACCGACACGGAGGAGGCTGTCCGTCCGGAGTTTGACGACAGCAAGTGGCAAACCGTAACCGTGCCTCACGACTGGGCTATTTATGGACATTTCGACAAGAGTGCCAATGTGCAGAGGTCCATCCTCGAAGGAGGCTTGCCTCTCGTCGGTGCAAGCTGGTATCGCACCACCTTTGACGCGCCCGGCTTTGCGCGGGGACAAAGGGCGGCTATCCTCTTCGACGGGGCGATGAGCAATGCACGGGTCTACCTCAACGGCCGTGAGGTGGGCTTTTGGCAGTATGGCTACAACAGCTTTTGGTTCGACATGACGGCAAATATGAAGGAAAAAGGCAACGTCCTGGTCGTGCGCACAGAGAACTTACCGGAATCGTCGCGCTGGTATTCCGGCGCGGGGCTGTACCGCAACGTCCATGTTATCCTCACGAGCGGCGAACATATTCCCGTCTGGGGAACGCAACTCACTACGCCGGTGGTGAATCGCGAATACGCCAAGGTGAAGCTCAAGACAAAGGTTGAACTGCCGAACGGGCACCTGTCCGGAAGGGTTACATTAGTTACGGAGTTAAAAGATTCGTATGGTAAAATAGTCGCCCGTTCGGAAAGTGCCCTCTCGCGTTTCGACGCCTTTACTTTTGAACAGGATTTCGCCGTCGAAACCCCGCACTTGTGGACACCTTCGACACCTTACCTGTATGAAGCCGTTTCAAAGCTATACGCCAACGACGTGCTGAAAGACGAATATACGACGCCCTTCGGCATCCGACAGCTTGAAATCATACCCGACAAAGGCATGTTTCTCAACGGCGAGCCAATCAAGTTCCGGGGCGTATGCAACCACCATGACCTCGGACCGCTTGGGGCAGCCGTCAACGAAAGTGCGCTCAGGCGGCAACTGAGTATTCTGAAGGAAATGGGATGCAATGCCATCCGCACTGCGCACAATATGCCTGCTCCCGAATTAGTGCGCCTGTGCGACGAAATGGGTTTCATGATGATGGTGGAAGCCTTCGACGAATGGGACGGTGTCAAAGGCAGCAAGAACGGCTACAACCGTTATTTCACCGAATGGGCGGAGAAAGATATGGTCAATATGCTGCACAACTATCGCAACAGTCCTTCGGTTGTAATATGGAGCATCGGGAATGAGGTGCACGGGCAAGAATCGGCGCGAGGCATGAAAACGGCGCGTTTCCTTCAAGATATATGCCACCGCGAAGACCCTACCCGACCGGTAACAATGGGCTTGGATAATGCGCAGGGTGCCATGGACAGCCACATGGCTGCCATCCTCGACGTGGCCGGCTTCACCTATCGCCTTCCCTTCTACCAAAAGGCTTACGAGGAGTTGCCTCAAAACATTGTACTCGGCAGCGAAACGACCTCCACCATCAGTTCACGGGGCACATACTACTTCCCCGTAACCCGCACTGACGACAAGGAAACAGTTCATGAGGATGGACAAATGTCCGGATATGATGTAGAACATTGTTGGTGGTCGAATCTCCCGGACGACGACTTTGTGTATCACGACGACTATCCCTGGTGTATAGGCGGGTTTGTCTGGGCGGGCTTCGACTACTTAGGCGAACCGACTCCTCACTGGCGTTGGCCGAACCACAGTTCCATGTTTGGCATCATCGACCTGGCAGGCATTCCCAAAGACCGCTATTACCTCTACCGCAGCCACTGGAATCCCACGGAGGAAACCCTACACATCCTCCCCCACTGGACATGGCCGGGACGGGAAGGCGAAGTGACGCCGGTCTTCGTCTATACCAACCATCCTTCTGCCGAACTCTTTATCAACGGCAAGAGCCAGGGCCGCCTGACGAAGGATATCACGATGACGGCTGACCGTACCAATAACGATGATGCAGCCAAACAACTCCTCCGCCAGCGCCGCTACCGCCTGATGTGGATGGATGCGAAGTATGAACCGGGCGTTATAAAAGTGGTGGCTTACAACGAGAAAGGGCAAGCCGTGGTCGAAAAGGAAGTCCATACTGCAGGCAAGCCTCATCACATAGAACTGTCGGCAGACCGTTCGTCGCTTGAAGCAAACGGCAAAGACTTGGCTTTCGTCACAGTGAAGGTGGTCGATAAAGACGGCAACCTCTGCCCCGAAGCATCCAACTCTATCCGCTTTAAAGTAAGCGGTGCGGGCAGCTTTCGGGCAGCAGGAAACGGCGATGCGAGGAACCTCGAACAGTTCCACCTCCCCAAGATGAGTGCCTTTAAGGGTCAATTGGTAGCCATTGTTCAATCGTCCGAACAAGAAGGCAAAATCCATTTCGAAGCCGAAGCCTCCGGTCTGCGCAAAGCAACGGCTACAATAAAAACAACTATCTTTGCACTCTAAAAAAATTAAAAATATTAAAAATAAAAATTATAAAAGAAATGAAAAAAAGTTATTGTTTATTAGCAGTTTCACTGCTTGTGTTATCAGTGTTCACTCTGTCGTCTTGTCGGGCAGATATAAAATGGACGAAATATGAGAACAATCCTGTTCTCGGTGGCGCGGACCTCGGCACGTGTTTCGATATCGCGATGCTGCAAGAGGACGGCAAATACAAGATGTGGTTCTCGTGGCGACCGAAAAAGTCGCTTGCCTACACCGAAAGTAAGGACGGAATTAATTGGTCTGAGCCTACAATCGTTCTCGCTCCCAATCCCGACTCAGGTTGGGAAAATGAAATCAATCGCCCCTCCGTTATTAAGCGGGACGGCGTGTATCATCTTTGGTACACCGGTCAGGTTTGGTACAACGATTGGTCGAAAAGCGGCTCGTGGATTGGTTACGCAACGAGTACCGACGGCATTCACTTTGAAAGGAAATCGGACAAACCCGTTTTAGTGCCGGAAAAAGGCTGGGAAAAAGAACATGCCGTGATGTGTCCGAACGTCGAATGGGATGCCGATGCCAAACTTTTCACGATGTGGTACTCCGGCGGCGAGATATACGAACCGAACGCTATCGGCTACGCAACAAGCCCGGATGGTCTTGTGTGGACGAAATACAAAAATAATCCCATCTTTTCGTGTGATAAAAACACCGAGTGGGAACATCATAAAGTTGCCGGCGGGCATGTTTTCAAACACAACGATTGGTACTTAATGTTCTACATAGGTTACGAAAACGAACATCTTGCCCGTATCGGCATTGCGCGCTCGAAGGACGGCATTACAAATTGGGAACGGCTGCCGACGAATCCGATTATTTCGCCAACCCCAGACGGATGGGACGCTGAGGCGTGCTATAAACCGTTCGTCATTTACGATGCGAAAGAGAAAAAATGGCGGCTGTGGTACAACGGTCGCACCGGAAATCTGGAGCGAATCGGACTTGTATTTCTTGACGGTGCTGACTTGGGTTTTCCTAAACATTAAAAATAAATTAGAGAATTAAAAATGAAAAATAGCATCATTCTATTCTTGTTGACATTGTATTGTCTTACAGGATTTTCGCAAACGAAAGGCAGCGGTTATCCCATCAATCCCGTACCGTTTACGTCGGTGAAAGTGACCGACCAATTTTGGGGACAACGCTTAAACGCCAGTCGCGAGGTAACTATCCCTTTGGCATTCGGCAAATGTGAAGAAACGGGGCGGTATGAAAATTTCCACAAGGCAGCCCATCCAAGCCCCGACTATAAAGTGGGAGGATTTTCTTTTGATGATACGGATGTCTATAAAACCATCGAAGGCGCTTCTTATTCCATGCAAACATGGCCGGATAAGAAACTGGTGCGATACATCGACAGTGTGCTCACCATAGTCGCCGCCGCACAGGAACCGGACGGCTATCTTTTTACCGCCCGAACGATGAATCCGCAACATCCGCACGATTGGGTAGGTCACGAGCGCTGGGCAAAAGTGGAGGAATACAGCCACGAATTTTACAATCTGGGACATTTGCTGGAAAGCGCCATCGCTCACTATCAGGCAACCGGCAAAAGAAATTTCTTGGATATAGCCATCCGCTATGCCGACTGTGTAGAACGGTCCATCGGCGATAAACCGGGACAGGTAGCGCGTGTGCCGGGTCATCAGATTGCAGAAATGGGATTAGCTAAATTGTATGTCGTAACGGGCGAAAAGAAATACCTTGATTTGGCAAAATATTTCTTGGACAAACGGGGTTACACTGCCCGAAAAGGCGACGCCTTCACCAGACAAATGCATAAACCTATTTTAGAACAGGACGAAGCCGTTGGGCATGCCGTACGCGCCGTTTATATGTATTCGGGAATTGCCGACGTGGCAGCGCTCACGGGCGATGAGGCTTACATCCACGCCATCGACCGCCTTTGGGACAATGTGGTGTCGAAAAAACTCTACATTACCGGAGGCATAGGTGCCCGTCATCAACACGAATCATTTGGCGATAACTACGAATTGCCCAATCTGACGGCTTACAACGAGACTTGTGCAGCCATTGCCAATGTTTATTGGAACTACCGCTTGTTTCTGTTGCATGGCGAAGCTAAATATTTCGACGTGCTGGAACGCACCTTGTATAACGGTTTGATTTCCGGCGTTTCGCTGGATGGCGGCACATTTTTCTATCCCAATCCATTGGAATCGGATAGCAAATTCAAATTTAATCGTGGAAGTACACTTGTCCGCCAGCCGTGGTTTGACAGCTCCTGCTGCCCGTCGAATGTCAGCCGTTTTATCCCTTCCCTGCCGGGTTATGTGTATGCTGTCAAAAACAATGACCTCTATGTAAACCTGTTTATGGGCAATGATGCCGTATTGGATGTAGAAGGTAAAAAAGTAGCAGTAAGCCAATCAACCGATTATCCATGGACAGGCGACATTAATATTAAAGTGTCACCGCGTTCAAAACAACAATTTACATTGAAAGTGCGTGTACCGGGTTGGGTGCAGGGCGAAGTCGTTCCCAGCGATTTGTACAGTTATGCAGACGGCAAAAAGTTGAATTATACGGTAACAGTGAATGGCGCCAAGGTGGACAGCAAATTGGAGAAGGGATATTTCGCGATTTCCCGTCAATGGAAAAAAGACGATGTGGTGAAAGTGCATTTCGACATGGAACCGCGCGTAGTGAAAGCCAACGACAAAGTGGAAGCCGACCGCGGAAAAATATCTATCGAACGCGGTCCCATTGTTTATTGTGCCGAATGGGCGGATAATGATTTTGATATTTTCAGTGTCGTGATAAATCAAAAGCCTGAAATCAGGGTGGAAACCAAGCCGGATTTGCTAAAGGGTATCCATCAGTTAAAAACGACTGCGCAGTTATTAGCCCAAAATGAAACGGGACGTTTACAAGTAAAAGATGTAACGCTTTCATTGATACCCTATTACGCATGGAATCATCGAGGCAGTGGTAAGATGTCGGTTTGGCTATTGCAAAATTTGAATGGACTAAATTGAGTTAAGTTATAAAAGATAAAGTTATAAAAGATAAAGTTATAAAAGATAAAGTTATAAAAGATAAAGTTATAAAAGATAAAGTTATAAAAGATAAAGTTATGAAAGATAAAGTTATGAACGATCAAGTTATGAATGATCAAGTGAAAATGCCAATTCATTCCATGAGTAGGCGTGAATTTCTTACCGCCGGAGCAACCGCCATTGGTGCTCTTACCGTTATTCCCAGCCATGTTTTTGCGGCTAAAAAAAAGGGGATGGTCGCGCCGAGCGATAAAATCCGATTAGTGCATATCGGTTGCGGCACTCAAGGTTTAGCCGAAGTGGGCGCCTTGTTGAAGGCGCCGGCGATAGAAATTGTAGGCGTGGCAGACCCCAACAGAGAGAGTTATGACTATATCCATTGGAGCGAGAACGGCTTGCGTGACCAATTGCGCAAGTTTATTGATGAGCCTGCGTGGAAGGAAGGCGCGAAAGGGATACCGGGAGGGCGGAACATTATGAAAGAAATCGTTGAAGCCTACTATCGGAAGAACCTCCCCGGATACAAGAAAACGATTGCTGCCGTTGAAGACTATCGCGAATTGCTGGACAAAGTGAAGGATGTGGACGCTGTAAAGATTATGTCGCCTGACCATTTGCACGCTTATCAGGCTATTGACTGCCTGAAACGCGGGAAGCACATCATCATGCACAAGCCTTTGGGCAATAAATTGACCGAAGCGATGAAGGTGGTCGACCTTGCCGCCTCTTCCAAACTATCCACTCACATGATGGCATTCAATGCTTCCGGCATGGGCAATATAGGTTTGATAAAGAAATGGGTGGATGCCGGAGCCATTGGACAACTCAAAGAAATACACAATTGGAGCAATCGTCCGGTATGGCCCCAATATCCTGAAATACCGACAGATAAACCACCCGTTCCCGATGGATTCAACTGGGATCTGTGGTTGGGACCTGCCGAGATGCGCGACTATCATCCACATTACACCCATGCCACTTTCCGCGGCTGGTACGAGTTTGGCGCAGGCGCTATTGCCGATATGGGATATTACAGCCTTTTGCCGGTGTTTGATGCGTTTAAGTTGGATTCTGCCATTTCTGCAAGCACACGTTTCTCGCGTGTGGTCGGGCTGAAAAACAATGTGCCCTCATTCGTTGTGAACAACTATTCCTACCCGTTGGCGGCTGCCTATCGCTTTGACGTTCCGTATAAGGACGGTTCGGGCAAAATTATCGTGCAATGGCATGATGGCGGCATGAAACCGCAAATGCCGGAAGGATACGAAGGCTACGACCTGCCTATTGAAGGCATGATGTTTGTTGGCGAAAAAGGCGCTATCGTATCGGGGTTCTTTCGGGAAAATCCGAAAATCGTCGGGAAACAAGCATCGCAATACGCCAATATGGAAGGCTATCCCATGCCTGACAAGCCGGAAGATATATTGGCTGACGGCACTGTACGCTGGCTGCAAGGCTGGATAGATGGCTGCCGTGGCAAGGGAAAAGGAGTTGGAGCATTTGAAAAGGCTAAAGAAGTAAATGAAACCTTCAATCTTGGCTCTGTATCACTGATGAGCAACGGGAAGAAATTGGAGTATAATCCGGCAACACGCACCATCACCAATGATGAGGCTGCCAACAAATTGCTTACCCGCAATATCCGCCAAGGATGGGAAATTTAATGATAAATATAAATGAATAATAATAATAAATAAAAAGTACATACAATGACAACAAGAAGAAATTTTTTAAAACAATCCGCATTAGGCGCCACTGCTTTGATGGCATCGCCTTTTGCCGCTACTGCCGCCACTGCCGCCACGTCGGCATTGACAGACAGCCTCAATGCGCCCAATCCATTGCGCATATCTATGCTTTCCTACTCGTTTCACGGCTTGATGCTTGCCGGAATGATGAACATTTTCCATTTCTTTGAAACCTGCAAATATCGTTACCATTTAGGTGCAGCAGACCTCTGGAATGGAATGATTACCAGTACGGAGGATAATTTCATCAATAAAGTGGCTACCACCCTCAAAAACGAGCAGTTATTTGTGCCCAACATTGCAGTGGACGGTGCGCATGTCATGCACGCGGGCAATGATAACCCCGCTAAACTTCGCGCTTTGCAAGACCGTTATATGCAAATAGCCAAACTGTGGGGAGTCGGTTTTGTTCGCTTCGATGCGGGACCTCCAATGTACAATGATCGCAAAGATGAGGATGGATGGACGAATCAGGAGTTCGATTTTATAGTGAAGCGCTACAAGGAACTGGCGCAATATGCACACGACAATGGCTTCAAAGTAGGAGCAGAGGTGCATTTTGGACCCGCACGATGCTGGACACACATGGAAAAACTGATTAAGGCGGTTGACCATCCCGGATTCGGCATTTGTATGCACTTCGGCGGATGGTGTGGCAGCTATGAAGAGAATTTAGCCGTCGAAAAAGCCGCAGCTAAATATGTCTGTCACACCCATATCCCATGGGATTGCTGCGAGGACATCAACCTGCCAAAACGCTTGGCAGTCTTGCGCGATGTAGGATATACCGGCTATTACAGCATCGAACAACATTCTGCTCAAAATGAATACAATCTGGTGGAAGCGCAACTCGGCAAGGTGAGAGCCGTACTTACCTCATGGAACAATGGAGGCAGCGGCGAACTGTATCCGAAGAGATAAAGGATGCGGCTCCCGACCGGAATTGCAATTTGGTATAAAAAAAATGGTAAAAGTCATTTTAAATGCGTACCTTTGCCAAAAAATTGAATTATGGCACGATATTTTAATGTAGCAGGACCCTGCGACGAAGCGAAGCACTATATGATAGAGGCTTCATCGCGTTTGTCGGGCATCAGAGAACTCATTGAGCAGGAGCAGTATTTTGTGATTCACGCTCCGCGGCAGAGCGGCAAAACCACGTTGCTGCTTGATTTGGTTAACCGCATCAATAGCGAGGGCAAGTATTATGCGCTTTACTGCTCATTGGAAGCGGCGCAGGGTATTATTGACCCGAAAGAAGGCATTCCGGCGATAGTCAAGCGGATGCAATCAAAATTTCGCTTTTCGAACATACCCAAAGGAGAAACATTTGCCAAAGATGCTGACTACAGCAATTATGCCGGTGTGCTGGTTGATGAGTTGACTGTTTTTTGTATGTCATCAGACAAGCCGCTTATCATCTTTTTCGATGAAGCCGACTGCTTGAGTGAGGGTACATTGATTACTTTCCTTCGGCAATTGAGAGACGGCTACACTACGCGCGGTAATACCCCGTTTGTCCATTCGATAGCCTTGGTGGGTATGCGCAACATTCGCGACTTCAAAGCACGGATTCGTCCCGACAGCGAGTCGCTTGGCAGCGCAAGTCCGTTTAATGTGATTAAAAAAGCACTGACTTTTAGCAATTTCACAAAAGAGGAGGCAGTAGAATTGTACGGACAGCATACTGCGGAAACAGGACAAGTGTTTGAACAAGAAGCTATCGACTTGGTTCTCAAGCAAACGCAGGGACAGCCATGGTTGGTTAATGCCATTGCATGCGAGGTGATTGAAGAAACGCTCCAATCCGATTATACCAAGCCGGTGACGGCAGAATTGGTGGAAGAAGCCATCCAAACCATCATCCTGCGGCGCGACACTCATATCGACAGCCTGCTCGAACGGCTCAAAGAGGAGCGCGTGCGGCGGGTGATGGAGCCGGTCATCATTGGCGACATAGAGAAAATAAGTACGCAATCGGACGACTATCTCTACACCAAAGACCTTGGCCTGATTCGGGAAGCTCCGGGGCTGGTAGCACCGGCAAATCCTATTTATGCCGAAGTAATTCTGCGTACTTTAAGTGCCGATTCACAGCAAGATTTGTGCAGCGAGAAGTATCCCTACCAAATGCCCCGCTATCTGAAAAACGGGCGTATCGACATGATTTATCTGATGCAGGATTTTCAAGCCTTTTGGCGCGAAAACAGTGCGATATGGGTCGAACGTTTCGACTATAAAGAAGCGGCACCTCACCTGATTTTGCAGGCTTTTCTGCAACGGATTGTCAACGGCGGCGGGCAGATTGTCCGCGAATTTGCCGCCGGTCGCGACCGTTTGGACTTGTGCGTAGAATATGAAGGACAAAAATACCCCATCGAACTGAAACTCCGATACAGCTCCAAAACCGAAGAAAAAAGCTACGCCCAACTCATCAACTATATGGACACAGTAGGTGCCAAAGAGGGTTGGCTGATTATTTTCGACCGCCGCCCCGATATAGATTGGGATGCCAAAATTTATCTTAAAACAGAAATGGTGCAGGGGAAAACCGTTACGATAGTAGGGTGTTAGCGAAATTTAACGCACTGAATTTGCATTTGGGCAGGCAGTCCCCACACGCGGAGCAACGGTCGGGCTGTTTCACAACGGCATGTGTCCCGTTTTCATCCTTCACCAATTCCAACACATGGTGTTGGCATCGCTTGACACAACGCCCGCATCCGGTGCAGTTGCCATCAATCACATGGATAACCCTGTTTCTCCCGCGTGCATGACGGCAAAGTCCGTGAACGAACCAAAGCAAAAACACGCTTCCAACTACAATATAAACTGTATTCATTCTGATAATTATTAAAAATTTCACTTCTCTTTCCATTTAGGAAGACAAATGAGCGGCTGAAATATTTTAAATGGGGAAAATTAGTTGCATATATCAACTAATTTTCATACCTTTGCGTCGTCAAAAAAAACAATTACAATGAATGCAAAGAAATTACCCCTGTCGCTAAACTTGGCGATAACGTTGAAAGCCATTGAACAGGCTTTCAGAAAAAATTTGTCGGACCTTCAAATCGAACTTCCGGAGGAGGCTTTCGGCATATTGATGATTGCGTATTTTCATCAGGGCGTTATTCAGCAGGATATTGCTGAAATGGCGAAGAAAGACAAATCGGCGGTATTGCGCCAAATTGATTTGCTCGAAAACAAAGGTTTGGTGCAACGCAAAGCGGACGAACACGACCGACGAAAAAATCTTATTACTGTCACAGAGAAAGGCAAAGCAATTACGCAAACCATTGTAAATAAAGAACATGAGTTGTTTCATTTGCTCCTGCAAGGCGTCAATGAACAGGATATAGAAACTTTCTCAAAAGTGCTTGCAATCTTGAAAAATAATGCCGGAAAAATCTAAAAAAATTTACCTATAAAGTTGATAAAGTCAATTATTGCATAAATCAATTAAAATCATTCTAAAATAACACAATATGAACGCAAAGAAAAAATTTATTTTCAGCACTTTACTCAGTGCAAGTTTGGCCGTGTCGGCACAAAATTCGCAAATTGTGCCGCTGTCCAAGGTGTTTTACAAGTTGGGACCCAATGTGGTGCACAGTTTCACTCACAATTACGGGCTGAATTATGCTGCTGCGGCATTGGGGACGTATGGTTTGGTGGAGAGCGGCATTGATTGGCAGTGGAACAGGCTGGCTTACAACAATGCGTGGATGGCTTATGCGGGCACGCCTTTTGGCGCAATGGGCTATCTCGTGCCTGTGGCGGCTCCTGTGGGCGCGTACTTCTACGGGCGAAAGCACGACGACGCGAAACTGCAAGTAACCGGCTTGGCATTGGCGCAATCGGCAATGTTGGGCGTAGGTATCTCGTTTTCAATCAAGGCGTTCACCGGACGACGGGCACCAAACATTCTGGAACATCACATTTACCCCACCCGATACAGCGACACAGAGGATTACAGCCGCGATTGGGCGTTTGGCTTTATGGAGCGCGGCGTGTTTTCGGGTTGGCCCAGCAGCCACACCATTGTGGCGTTTGCGATGGCTACCACTTTGGCGGAACTTTATCCAGACGATGTGTGGGTGAAACGGGGCGCGTTTATCTACGCCGGATGTGTCGGATTGGGCGTTTCGTCGTTTTCACATTGGCTCTCGGAAGCTTTTGCGGGTGCCTTGATGGGCTATGCCATCGGAAAATCTGTCGGCGGCAGTTTCAACCAACTTTTGAATGGCGGCAATGCAGCAAAAATAAAATATTCACTGCATCCTGTCGCCAACGGCATCGGATTGACAGTGAATTTTTAATAGCGTTCAAAGCGGCAGTAATTACCTTTCCGGAATGCGAAGCGTTTGCCCTATTCTTAACACAGATGTTTTGAGCTGATTGCTCTCCATCAAATCTTTGTGCGAAACACCTGTATATTGTTTGGCAATGGAATACAAACTGTCGCCCTCTTTTACGTGATAAATGATGGGCGACTGTGGGCTGCTTTTATGGGGCTTCACATCGACATATACCTGACTGCTAACTTCATTGGTCGATTGCGCTTCCAATTCCGCCAAATCTTCCTGATTCAAAACCGGTTCGCCATCTTCATCCACATCTACATCCGCATCCGCATCTACATCCACAACTGCTTCTACATCTGCAGCTGCAACTACAACTGCTTCTGCAACTGCAACAGTTTCTTCATCCGTTGGCGTTGGCATTGGTGTTGGCGTTGGCGTTGCAGCAGCATCTGTGGACGGTTTGTAATCCACTTTTGCCAAATAAGAAGGTGGTGCAGCCGGCAATTCATTGGTGTAAATGACTAATGATTTACCCTGATTTATCGCTGTGGTCTTGGCAGACAAACGGTTCCATCGCCTGATACTTGCAACATCTACGCCATATTTTTTGCCAATACTTGCCAGTGTTTCGCCCCGTTTCACTTTGTGATACTTCTTTTTCTGCGCATTCATCGTGGAATTGCTGAAATTTCCGGCAAACATGCGGTTGGTAAAAATGGAATCCCGATTGAAATCCACTACGGCATCCTCGTTGGCAATATAGGCATAGACAGCCTGAGAAGGCAATTTTAACACACGAGGCTGTGTGTGCCCCGGAATAACTCCCAATTTGTACTGCGGATTCAATATCTCAATCACCTCCTTATTGACGTTCAAAACGGCAGCAATCTGGTCAAAATGCACCTGTTTTGTCACCATAACCGTGTCCACATCCAGCGGAATGGACGGTGCAATGGCTTTAATATTGTGCATATCAGCATAATTCATTGCATAAGCGGCGGCGATAAACAGCGGCACATACATGCGCGTTTCTCGAGGCAGATAGGGATAAATGTCCCAGTAGTCGGTTCTGCCACCGGCACGCGCAATGGCTTTGCGCACATTTCCGGCACCACAGTTGTAGGAGGCAATAGACAACGTCCAATCGCCAAACAACAGATACATGTCTTTCAGGTATCTGCAAGCGGCTTCGGTTGCCTTTTGCGGGTCGCGGCGTTCATCCACCAGACTGTTGATTTCCAAGCCATATATTTTGCCGGTTCCCAGCATAAATTGCCACAAGCCGGTTGCCCGCACGCGTGACTGCGCATTCGGGTTGAGGGCGGATTCAATCACTGCCAGATATTTCAATTCGTGCGGCATCTCGTTTCTGTCCAGCGATTCTTCAATCATCGGAAAATAGAACTCTGCCAATCCGAGCATCCGTTCAACCTGGTCGCTTCGTCTGCCCACATAGCCATCAATACATCTTCTAACCACCTCATTATAAGGAAGTTCAATCACATTGTTGAGCTTGGAAAGACGGTCCACATACACGGAATCAGTCCTTTCTTGGGCGAAAACACTCAGCGTTCCCGTCAAGACACATAACATCAAAAATTGCTTTTTCATTATTCTAAAATTAAAAATTTAAACTCAAATGCAAACCAACTGTAGCCGGATTGTAAACCGTCTTTTCAAAAAAAGTCGGCTGTATATTTATACTCAAATCATCACTCACATCAAATGCAAACAACTTGGCATCCACATACGAATCTATCATGAAAACCCCATAAACGGCAACCGTAACTATCCAACTTAATTCCCATTGGCGGCGATAAAAATTCCGCTTCGACCGCAAAGAGTTTGTGAAACTTGTGCGCCGTTGGTCTGTCCACTCCGCAGGGTCATCGGGATAACTATAGTATTTGTATGCCCGCCATGCCGCATCATCCGCCAGATTGCCTTGCGTAAAACTTGTGTAGGCATCTTGATAATTGTTTTTCTGCGTGCTATTCCAATTGATGGCGTACATACACCCCAAAATTCCGCCATATACAATCGGTAATTTCCAGTATTTTCCATTATATATTTGCCCCGCACTGGGCAAAACAGCCGACAATATAACCGCTGTCGTAGGGTTAGGCTTAAAAGATGACTTTTTCGATTTCGCGAATGGCTTAACACCGGCATCAAAAGTCCTAATATCACTATCACCAAGAGTCAGGCTATCATGCTTTACAAAGACCGTATCTTGTTGTAACAAAGGCGTTTCCTGTGAATAAATATCCGCAGAAACCACCCAAAAAACTCCTATCAATGCACCAACATATCGTTTCAAATCGCTCTTGTTTATTACAACGGCGCAAAGGTACTGCTTTATTTTCAATAAATTAGAAATGAAAGCGTTAAAAAACATTAAATCTTGATAGTAACTCATTCTAACATAGTAATTTGATTGGTCAAATCAATAAATTCCTCGACCGACAGTTGTTCGGGACGTTTGTCGAAAATAGGCTGTTCAGATAGTTCATTGCCCTTTCCAACCAGCGATTGCAGCGAATTTCGCATCGTTTTTCGCCGCTGATTGAAGGCTGTTTTGACCACTGTTTTGAAAAGCACTTCATCGCACGGAAGTGCCGTCCGAGCATTGCGAGTCATCCGAATCACCCCCGAACGCACCTTGGGAGGCGGGTCAAACACCTCAGGCTCAACGGTAAACAGATATTCAATGTCGTACCACACATTCAACAGCACGGTGATGATGCCGTATGCTTTCCTGCCCGGTTTGGCAGCCAACCGCTCCGCCACTTCTTTCTGCAACATCCCCGCACAGCAAGGGATTTTGTCCCTGTGTTCCAACACTTTAAAGAATATTTGGCTGGAGATATTGTAAGGAAAATTGCCAATCACACAGAATTGCCCCGCAAAAAGTTTGTCCAAATCCATAGCCAAGAAATCGTCTTCGATGATGCGCTCCTTCAAAAGCGGATAATGCGCCCGCAAATACGCAACCGACTCCGTATCGAGTTCAACAACAGTGGTTTGCTCAATCGGCAAAAACTGCGTCAGCACACCCGTACCCGGACCAACTTCCAAAATCGGCAGTTCCGAATAACCAACAAGCGTGCCCGCAATGCGCTCTGCAACAGTCAAATCCTTTAAGAAATGCTGTCCCAACCCTTTTTTGGGTTTTATTTCGCGATGATACATATAATATGTGTGAGTTTTAAAATCGGGACAAAATTAGGCTATTTTAAACAAAAAAGACTACCTTTGCGAGAAATTTTTGAAAATAAAAGTCATGAAAGAGGTATTTCTTGGAATTGACCACCCGGCATTGGCAGCAAAAGACGTGGTCGCATTAACAAAATGGTACTGCGATGTGTTAGGCTACGAGCTTATAGCACAGACAGATAAGCCCATCTTCATCATCAAAGCCCCCGACGGCACCAACATCGAAATGATGCCGGAAGACGGCACCCCGCCCCCGACGCGAACCGTAAGCACCAAAGGCTGGTCGCACTTAGCCCTGCGTGTAAGCGACTTCGACAAAGCAGTAGCAGCCTTAGACAAGCACCAAGTGCACTGGGAAACAGCTGAGTTTGAAGCAGTAGGAGGCGGGCGCATCCGCAATTTTTTGGACATTGAGGGAAATTTGTTGCAGATTGTGGAGAGATGAAAATCGCACTATTCGCCTCCGGTAGCGGCTCTAATGCCGAAAATATCATCGCCTGTTTTCGCGCGCGGCATGATGTGCAACTCATTGAATTTCCGCTTATTGTGAGCAATAAGGCGGATGCTTTTGTGCATGAGCGCGCTCGCAAATTGGGTGTGCCGTCGTTCACTTTTGGCAAGGCGGACTTTGACAATGGTGCCGTGCTGCGGTTGTTGCAGCAATACGGCATTGACGGCATTGTGTTGGCAGGTTTTTTGCTGAAAGTGCCTGACACCCTGCTGCAGGCATTTCCTGACCGCATTATCAACATTCATCCTGCCCTTTTGCCGAAGTTTGGAGGTAAAGGGATGTATGGCTCACACGTCCATGAGGCGGTGGTTGCCAATCACGAGACCGAGAGCGGCATCACAATTCACTCTGTCAATGAGCATTACGACGAGGGGGCAATCATTTTTCAGGCACGCTGTCCCGTTTTGCCGACCGATACGGCGGATGATGTTGCCGCAAAAGTGCACGCATTGGAATATGCGCATTTTCCTGAGGTGATAGCCCAATTTTTTGAAAAAAAATGACTAATTTTGCCGCTCAAAATTAAAAAACACGTACGAATGAATAAAATTTTAAAAAAAGACGCACTCTCCGAAAATATTGTGCAGTTGGAAGTGGAGGCACCGCTGATTGCGAAAGCGCGGAAAGCGGGGCATTTCGTCATCCTGCGCGTGGGTGCGCAGGGTGAACGCATTCCCCTCACCATTGCCAAGGCGGATGCGCAACGAGGCACTATCACGCTGATTATCCAGCAAGTAGGCGTATCCACGCGCCACATTTGTGCACTGAATGTGGGCGACGAACTCACCGATTTGGTGGGTCCGCTGGGCAAAGCCACGCATATTGAAAAGTTCGGCACAGTTGTTTGTGCCTGTGGCGGCGTGGGCACGGCTCCGATGCTGCCGATTGCAGAAGCGATGCACAAAGCGGGCAATAAGGTTGTTACGGTTTTGGCGGCGCGCAACAAAGATTTGATAATTTTGGAACGCGAGATGCGACAATTTTCGGATGAGGTGATTGTGATGACCGATGATGGTTCTTACGGACAGAAAGGCTTGGTAACCAATGGTGTAGAGGCAGTTATCCAACGCGAAAAAGTGGATTTGTGCGTAACGATTGGTCCGCCGGTGATGATGAAATTTGTGTCGCTGCTGACACAAAAATACAATGTGCCAACGGTTGCCTCGCTGAACACGATTATGGTGGACGGAACGGGCATGTGCGGTGCGTGTCGCATATCGGTGGGCGGGCAAACAAAATTTGTCTGCGTGGATGGTCCCGAATTTGATGCCCACCAAGTGGATTTTGACGAGATGATTTCACGCTCAAAAGCGTACAATTAATTCAAAATTACGATTTGTCATTGCGGGCTTGACCCGCAATCCCCTGAAAAGGAATCGAATGTTGGGCAACAGAGTAGTGTAGAATATGGGATTGCGGGTCAAGCCCGCAATGACAGACTTTTAAAATATCAATTAAAAATGGCAAATACAGAAAATATTACATCACTGAGAAGTGAGGCTTGGCGCGAAGAATTGCGCAAGAGCATGAAAGCGAAAGAGCGCACCGATATTCCGCGCGTGAAAATGCCTGAGTTGGCACCGGATGTGCGCAGTCGCAATTTTGAGGAAGTCAACTGTGGCTTGACTGTTGAACAGGCGTTACAGGAGTCCAAACGCTGCCTCGACTGCCCCGATGCCCCCTGCATGGCGGGCTGCCCGGTCGAAATCGACATCCCAACGTTCATCAAAAACATCGAGCGAGGCAACCTCCCCGAAGCCGCAAAAACCCTGAAAGCCACATCGGCATTGCCGGCAGTGTGCGGTCGCGTGTGCCCGCAAGAGAAGCAGTGCGAAAGCCAATGCACTTTTCTGAAATTGAAGAAAGAGGCGGTGGCGATTGGGTATTTGGAGCGGTTTGCTGCTGATGCCGACCGTCATTGCGGGCTTGACCCGCAATCCCCTGAAAAGGAGCCGAATGTTGGACTGCAAAGCGATGTAGAACAGGGGATTGCGGGTCAAGCCCGCAATGACAATCAAGTGGAGATTGCTGTGGTCGGCTCCGGTCCTGCAGGGCTATCATTTGCCGGCGATATGGCTAAGTTGGGGTATGCTGTGACTGTTTTTGAGGCTTTGCACGAGATTGGCGGGGTGCTCAAATATGGCATTCCCGAATTTCGTTTGCCTAATGCGGTGGTGGATGTGGAGATTGAGAATTTGAGGCAACTTGGGGTGGTTTTTCAGACAAATTGCATTATTGGCAAAACGCTTTCGCAGAGCGATTTAGATGAGATGGGTTTTAAAGGTATTTTTGTTGGCAGTGGTGCCGGATTGCCTAATTTTATGCACATTCCGGGCGAGAATTTGAACGGGGTGTTGTCGTCCAACGAATATCTCACGCGTGTCAATCTGATGGAAGCTCGTAAGGCTGAGGCAGATACGCCTGTGTGGTTGGGCAAGCGCGTGGCGGTGATTGGCGGCGGCAACACGGCGATGGACTCGGTGCGCGTGGCGCGGCGACTGGGTGCTGAGCAGGCGATGATTGTCTATCGGCGTTCGGAAGAAGAAATGCCTGCCCGTATCGAAGAAGTCAAACATGCCAAAGAGGAGGGTGTCATCTTCCTAAATCTCTATAATCCAGTTGAATACATCGGCGACGACACAGGCAAAGTGAAAGCGATGGTGCTTCAAAAAATGGAACTCGGCGAACCGGATGCTTCGGGGCGGCGCAGCCCCGTGCCCATTGAAGGTGCCACAGAAACCATTGAGGTGGATGAAGTGATTGTGTCGGTGGGTGTGTCGCCTAACCCGCTCATTCCAAGTGAGTTTCAAGGTCTGGAAGTGAGTAGAAAAGGAACCATCATCGTCAATCAGGATACTTTGCAGACCGATTTGAAGACAGTGTATGCCGGTGGCGATATTGTCAGAGGTGGTGCAACGGTGATTTTGGCAATGGGCGATGGCAGGAAAGCAGCAGCAGCGATGCATAAACAACTACAAACCAGTTACCAGTTACCAGTTACCAATAACTGCAAACTGATAACTGGTAACTGGTAACTGGTAACTGGTAACTGATAACTGGTAACTGCTAACTGATAATTGATAATTATTTAAAAATGTTTGACATACTATATCACAACGACTTAGACATCAAATCGGTTGAGAAAACGTTTGCTAAAACGCTTAAACAGTTGCAGACGGGCGATTTCAAGAGTGCCGATGTGAAAAAGATGCAAAATTCCGGATTTTATCGGGCGCGTTTGGATATTCGCGACCGCCTTTTGTTTAATTTTGTCACCTACGAGCAGCAGAAATATGTCCTTTTGCTGGAAGTTATCAAAGACCACAACTATGCTCACAGCCGATTTTTGCGCGGGGCGAGTATTGACGAAGACCATTTTGTTGCGATAGAATCGCCTGAAACTGAGGCGGATAAGACGGCTGTCGCACTCACCTATCTCAACAAGAGCAATAAGGCAATTCATACGCTGAACAAATTTATTTCGTTCGACCGCTTTCAGGAGGACGTCTATGGGCTACAGTTGCCGTTGATTATCGTTGGCTCTGCCGGTAGCGGGAAAACTGCGCTGGTGTTGGAAAAACTGAAAAGTTTGCATGGCAATGTCGCCTATATTTCGCTGTCTAAATATTTGGTCGATAATGCGTCAAGTATCTATTACTCACTTGGTTATGACAATGAAAATCAGGAGACAGAGTTTTTGTCGCTGAAAGATTATTTGGCTCTTTGGCAAAAGCCCGAAGGTCGCGAGGTGGAATTTAAGGACTTTGAGCGGTGGTTTGCGCGCCATGCGCAGGCGGTTAAAATCAATGAGCCGTATCGCGTTTATGAGGAGTTTAAGGGTGTCATCACCGGCTCTCCGGTGCATACGGAGTGGCTCTCGCGCGAGGAATATATGGATTTGGGCGTTAAGCAGTCCATTTTTTCGCTACAGGAGCGGGAGCGGCTTTATCCTCTTTTTCTCAAATATGTGGAGTGGTTGAAAGAGGAACGTTTGTATGACAGTAATATGCTGTGTTACAATTATTTGCAGAAAGTGCAACCCTATTACGACTATATCATGGTGGATGAGGTGCAGGACATCACCAACATTCAGTTGAAGTGCATTCTGGCTTCGTTGAAAGACAAATCGCATTTTATCCTCACCGGCGACAGCAACCAGATTGTACACCCTAACTTCTTCTCTTGGAGCAAGATAAAGACCTATTTTTATGAAACGGGCGACACAAAGGACAACCAGATTAAGATACTCCAAACGAACTATCGCAACAGCCTGAATGTGGTGGAGTTAAGCAACAATCTGTTGAAAATCAAAAACACCCGCTTCGGCTCCATCGACCGCGAAAGCAATTACCTTGTGGACACCGTGAGCACCGACCACGGGGAAGTGCTGCTCTATGCCAACGATGAGAAAAAGAAAAACGAACTGAACCGGCGCACGCAAAACAGCACTAAATTTGCGGTCATCGTCCCAACCAATCAGCAAAAGGCGCAGGCAAGCCGATTCTTTAAAACGCCGCTGATATTCAGTGTGCAGGAAGCTAAAGGGCTTGAATATGAGAATGTTATCCTCACCGATTTTGTGTCCACCCATGAGGCGGAGTTTCGGGAAATAATTGCCGGTGTTACCGCCGAAGACCTCAAACAGGATGCCCTGCGCTACAATCGCGCCGCCGACAAGCACGACAAGGATGCCGAAATCTACAAATTCTACATCAACTCGTTTTATGTGGCAATCACGCGCGCCGTCAAAAATATCTACATCTTTGAGCAACGTGCCGACCATCCGGCTCTGCGACTGCTGCAAATGCAGGAAACGAAGGCGGAAATTCAGTTAAAAGAAGTGAAATCGTCCACAGAAGAGTGGTTAGACGAAGCCAACCGCCTCGAAGAGCAGGGCAAATATGAGCAAGCAGAGCAAATCCGCGCCAAATATCTGGGCTACGAATACATCAGCCAGGAGCAATTGGAAACAATCAAAGCCCTCGCTCTCGACCCCGCCAAAAAGGAAGCGGAGGTGAAAAAAGAACGCAAACAGTTGTTCCAATATGCTGTCAATCACCGCCAATACGATTGGATAGATGCCTTAGCCAAACTGCAATTTCAGCGTGCCGTCCTGTTTATGAAAGAAATCCGCAACGACCGCAAAGAATACGACAAGCACATCCGCTTGGGGAATAAGGCGAAAGTGGTGTCGCTCACCCAAAAATACGGCACCGACTTTGCCCTTGAAGACAACTCAACGGGACTTATGCTCGCCGCAACATACGGACAAATTGAGTTGCTCAACGAATTTTTATCCAAAGGTGCTTCGCGAACATTGCTCGACAGTCGCAACCGCTTTGCATTAGATTGCCTGTTTGATACCTATCTAAAAACGAAAATTCAGAAACAAAAACAAATACAAAACTCAAAACAAAGGCAAACATACGCACAAAAGCAAACCGCTTCGGCAGAAGACAAACTGTTGATAGGTTTTTGGGACAAGCTGAAACCGCAAACCCTTGAATATGAAGCCGGTGGCAGGTTGTTCAAAATCAGTGCACACACTATGTTGTTCTTCCTTATCCTGCTATTACGCAATAAGCAGGACAGTCAAACATACAAAGCAGTCCACGAAACGCGTCCGGAACTTGGCGAAGTTGGCATTTTCGACATGAACGACCTTGAGCAATTGGCTGCCCTGATACCGGACGAAATACTGCCGCCCTACCGCAAAAAGCGCACCTACATCAACAGTGTCATGGCACTACACGAAGTCACGAAAGACTCGCCCTACTGCAAATTGGCATTTATCAGGTGCGACAGAGGGCGGTATATTTTGGATCCGGAGTTGATTTATAATGGTGTCTGAACTGTGTGTTGCACCGTTTTTTGATTTTACAGCGTTTTTTTGCGCAGTTCAAAATCCCTTCCGAGATATTTTTCGCGCACGATGGGGTTGGCTGCCAATTCTTCGGCATTGCCCTGAAAAAGGACTTTGCCCTCAAAAAGCAGGTAGGCGCGGTCGGTGATGCTGAGCGTTTCGTGAACGTTGTGGTCGGTGATGAGGATGCCGATGTTTTTGTGTTTGAGCTTGCCCACAATCTGCTGAATATCCTGCACGGCAATCGGGTCAACGCCTGCAAACGGCTCGTCGAGCATGATAAATTTCGGACTGATGGCAAGGCAACGGGCTATTTCCACGCGCCGCCGTTCGCCGCCCGACAGTTGGTCGCCCAAATTCTTGCGCACTTTGCCCAACCCAAATTCGGCAATCAGCGATTCCAATTTCTCTTTTTGCTCGTCTTTCGACAACTTGGTCATTTCCAGCACCGCAAGGATATTGTTTTCTACCGACATTTTTCGGAACACGGACGCCTCCTGCGGCAAATAGCCAATGCCGTTTTGGGCACGCTTATAGACAGGATATTTTGTTACTTCGAGGTCGTCAAGGAAGATTTTGCCCTCGTCAGGAGTCACCAACCCCACGGTCATATAAAAAGTCGTGGTTTTACCGGCTCCATTCGGACCCAGTAAACCCACGATTTCGCCCTGTTTCACGTTGATTGACACATGGTTAACCACTGTGCGGCTACCATATTTCTTAACCAAATTTTCGGTGCGTAAGATATTTTCCATCTGCTGTTAATGTGCTTTCTCAAATTCCTGCATCGCCGCCACCAATGCCTCAACCGCAGAAATTGGCAACGCATTGTAGCACGAAGCGCGGAAGCCGCCGACCGAACGGTGTCCTTTGATGCCAACCATGCCTTTGGCGGTGGCGAATTTGTAAAATTCGTCTTCCAAGTCCTTGTATTGGTCGTTCAGCACGAAGCAGATGTTCATCAGCGAGCGGTCTTCTACGGCTGTGGTGCCTTTGAACAGCTTGTTGCGGTCGATTTCGTTATATAATAAGGTTGCTTTTGCCTTGTTGCGTTTGTACATTTCGGGTACGCCGCCGATGCTTTTTAGCCATTTCAAGGTTTGCAAAGCGGTGTAAATCGGCAATACAGGCGGTGTGTTGAACATCGAATTTTCTTTGATGTGTGTGCGATAGTCCAACATTGTAGGGATCGGACGTGTGACTTTGCCCAGCAATTCGTCTTTCACAATCACAAATGTAACCCCCGCAGGTGCCAAATTTTTCTGTGCCCCACCGTAAATCAACCCGTATTTTTTCACATCAATCGGGCGCGAAAAAATATCGGACGACATATCAGCGATCATTGGCACTGGGCTGTCATAATCAGCGTGAATTTCGGTGCCAAAAATCGTGTTGTTAGTCGTGATGTGGAAATAATCCGCATCGTGTGGGATGGTGTACCCTTTGGGGATAAACGTGTAGTTTGCATCTTTTGAGGATGCCACTTCGATAACTTCGCCAAACAGTTTGGCTTCTTTTTGCGCTTTGTTTGCCCACGTACCGGTGTTGAGGTAAGCGGCTTTTTTCTCCAACAGGTTGAAAGGCACCATGCAAAACTGCAAACTCGCGCCGCCACCCAAGAAAATCACCGAATACCCATCGGGAATGTGCAACAACTCTTTGAACAACGCAACGGCATCCGCCACCACCTTGTCATACTCTTTGCTACGGTGGCTGATTTCCATCAGCCCGATGCCCGTACCCTCAAAATCCTTAATCGCCTCAATCGTACTCAGCACAGCCTCCTGCGGCAAAATAGAAGGACCGGCATTAAAATTATACTTTTTCATATAGACACTATTTTTTATTTTTTGTTACGGCTGCAAAGGTACGGATAATTTTTGGAAAATAGAGTTGTTTTGTTTTGAAAAAAAAGTGTACCTTTGCGCCAATTATTCACTTGGCATTAACATAATTTTTGCCACAACTTTTTAATCATTATGGATTTAGTACAAAAACAAAATTTCGCCGAATTGATAGACAATGTCTATCAAACGCATTATGTGTTGCAGCAACACGCAGTCAAAGCCGTCAATCGCAATCTGACAATCAGAAATTGGCTGACAGGCTTCTACATCGTAGAGTATGAGCAAAATGGAGCAGACCGTGCACAGTATGGTACCCGCTTGCTCGAAGAAATTGTCAAAAGCATCAAAGCCAAAGGG
Organism: Candidatus Symbiothrix dinenymphae; assembly: GCA_001417715.1. Taxonomy (GTDB): domain Bacteria; phylum Bacteroidota; class Bacteroidia; order Bacteroidales; family Azobacteroidaceae; genus Azobacteroides; species Azobacteroides dinenymphae. The sequence goes on along the minus strand of BBRT01000247.1, from coordinate 14,286 downwards.
GTGAAAGGCTATTCGGCGATGTCTTTGAAAAATAGTCGTGCTTTTTATAAAGCGTATCCTCAAATTCGACAGTCAGTGACTGTCGAATTACAAAAGGCTGATTATAATCATTTTATGTCAATATCGTCTCAATTTTTGTCAATTCGACAGACAGTGTCTGTCGAATTACAAACAGCTGATTTTGAGGAAGATACATCAGTTTTGACGGAAGAACTCGCAATTCAACAGACACTGTCTGTTGAATTGCAAGAAGAGTACCCAATCCCGTCTGAATTACTCCTTTCGCGTTTGTCCTTTTCGCATTTTTTAGAATTATTAAGGGCAAATGACCCTTTGGAACGCCTTTTTTACGAAGTCGAGACCATCAAAAACAATTGGAGTGTTCGCGAGTTGGAGCGGGCGATTGATACTGCTTTGTATGTTCGGACAGGATTATCAAAAAATAAGGAGGCGATTGTTGCCAAATTCAACAATATGAAACCTGCGCAAACGGCTGATATAATTAGAAATCCATATTTCATGAATTTTCTTGAGATGGAAGAGAAAGCGGAATACAGCGAATCAGATTTGGAAAATGCCCTTTTGAACCATCTACAGCAGTTTTTGATTGAACTTGGCACGGGCTTTTGCTTTGAAGCGCGGCAGAAACGCATCACGTTCGACAATACACACTACCATATTGACTTGGTTTTCTACCACCGCATTTTGAAATGCCATGTTTTGATTGACCTGAAAATCGGCAAATTTAGTCACGCCGATGCCGGACAAATGAATGTGTACCTCAACTATTTTCGCGAAAATGAGATGGCAGAAGGCGACAATCCCCCAATCGGGCTTATTCTCTGTGGTGATAAAAATGAGGCATTAGCCAAATATGCCACTACAGGGATAGATAACCAACTGTTTGTTTCAAAATTTTTGTTGCAATTGCCGGAGAAAAAATTGCTTGAAGATTTTATTCGGAGAGAGCTGGAGCGATAACATGGCATGATTAACTTACCTTTGCAGAAAATTTACAAAATAAAATAACCATAGTGATGGAAACTGTTTATCCTAATGTAGAAGTGGGGTTGGAGAATGAATTTTTCAATTCGACACAGTGTGTGAAGGATTGGTCGCCGGACGACCAACCGCGTGAAAAATTGCTCTCTAAAGGCGTGGAGGCACTTAGCAATGCTGAATTGCTGGCTATCCTCCTCCGCTCGGGGAGCTGTAGTGAAAATGTGTTGCAACTTGCTCAGCGCATTCTTGCCTCGGTCGATAACGATTTGAATCGGCTGAACAGGATGTCGGCTCAGCAGTTGGCGTACAACTTCAAGGGCGTTGGTGTGACCAAGGCAGCCAGTATTGTTGCCGCGCTTGCTCTCGACAAGCGACGAAGGGCGCAGGAGGTGATACTTCAGGGCAAGGTTGTAACTAGTACCGATACTTACAAGTATTTTATGCCGGTGTTGCGCGATTTAGATCATGAGGAGTTTTGGGTGCTTTTTCTCACGAACACCAACAAAATCATTGACCGCCTTAAAATAGGGCAGGGCAGTGTTGATTCAACGATCGTGAACACGCTAAGTATCTACAAAGAGGCCGTCACGCGCGAATCTAACAGGGTGATTGTCTGTCACAATCACCCGTCAGAAATTCCGTATCCAAGTTGTGATGATGATGATATTACTCAGAAGATACATGGAGGGCTTAATTCGGTGAATGTCAAACTGGTAGACCATGTTATTATTGCCGGAAGCACGTTCTATTCATATCGCGACGAAGGGCGATTTGTGGTGTAAGGCAAGGTAAGTTGTATTGATGTTTAAATTTGCCAACTTTCGTTGTGGTTTTAAACTTTTTTATTACCTTTGCAGCGAATTTCTGAATAAAAAGGCGATTTTACGATGATTTTATTTTTTAAAGGTCTGAATAACATTATATTGGCACTTGATGCCGTCAAAAAAATAGGCGCAGAGGATTTGCAAAAATTGCTGTGGCTTTTTGGCGATGCCGAATTGTTGAAAGATAATCACGTAAACGGTTTTTTGATAGGTCCCAGAGCCGAAATGATTACCCCGTGGAGCACTAATGCGGTGGAAATCACGCAGATAATGGGCATCGAAGGCATCGCGCGTATTGAGGAGTTTCAGATAGTTGCAGGCAAAGACGCACCGTTTGACCCAATGTTGCAACGCATATATAATGGTATCGACCAACAAATTTTTACTATCGACAAAAAGCCCGATACTATCATCAATATCACTGATATTGAGGCATATAACGAGCAGGAAGGCTTGGCTTTAAGTCCCGAAGAGGTGGATTATTTGAACGGTGTGAGCCGGAAAATCGGTCGCCCGCTTACCGACAGCGAGGTGTTCGGCTTTTCGCAAGTCAATTCGGAGCACTGCCGCCACAAAATTTTCGGTGGAACGTTCAAAATCGACGGCAAGGAAAAAGACCTCTCGCTGTTTGAACTCATTAAAAAGACCTCCAAAGAAAATCCTAATTTTTTGATTTCTGCCTACAAAGATAATGTGGCGTTCAATCAGGGTCCAATGCTCGAACAATTCGCGCCGGCAAGTCCCGAAAAGCCCGAGTTTTTCCAAACGGAGAACATCGAATCGGTGATTTCGCTGAAAGCCGAAACGCATAATTTTCCGACCACGGTGGAGCCGTTCAACGGTGCAGCAACAGGCTCCGGCGGCGAAATTCGCGACCGCTTGGGGGGAGGAAAAGCCTCGTTGCCGATTGCAGGCACGGCGGTTTATATGACCAGCCCCCCAGCCCCCCTCAAGGGGGGGAGTATAAAGCCTCGCAAATGGCTGTATCAAACGCCTGAACAGATTTTGATTAAAGCCTCAAACGGTGCTTCGGATTTTGGAAATAAGTTTGGGCAACCGCTGATTTGCGGCTCTGTTTTGACGTTTGAGCACGAAGAAAATGGCAAGCAATTTGCTTACGATAAGGTGATTATGCTTGCCGGTGGGGTGGGGTATGCGAAGAAAAGCGATGCCCTCAAAGGCGAAGTGCAGCCGAATGAAAAAGTCGTCCTCCTGGGCGGCGATAACTACCGCATCGGGATGGGTGGCGGAGCCGTAAGTAGCGTGGACACAGGCAAATACACGAGCGGCATCGAACTGAATGCCGTGCAACGAGCCAATCCGGAGATGCAAAAACGGGTCGCCAACGTGATTCGCGCCCTCTCGGAATCGGCGCACAACCCGATTGTGAGCATCCACGACCACGGTGCCGGCGGACATTTAAACTGCCTTTCGGAACTCGTGGAAACCACCGGCGGAAAAATCCAAATGGATGCCCTTCCGGTGGGCGACCCAACGCTCTCCGACAAGGAAATTATCGGCAACGAAAGTCAGGAACGTATGGGCTTGGTGATGAAAAAAGAGAGCATCGACTACGTGAAAAAAATTGCCAACCGCGAACGCTCGCCAATGTATGTGGTGGGCGAAACGACTGATGATGAGCGGTTTGTGTTTGAACGCAAAGACGGACAAAATCCGCTGGATATGAAGTTGAGCGACTTTTTTGGGAAGCCGCCGCGCACGGTGATGGTGGATGAAACGGTGGTGGAAAAATACAGTGCGCCTGCTGTGGGGTCGTGGCACGCCGCGACCGTACAAACATATATCGAAAATGTGCTGCAATTGGAGGCGGTGGCTTGTAAGGATTGGCTGACCAACAAGGTAGATAGGTCTGTGACGGGCAAAGTGGCTCGTCAGCAGTGTCAGGGTGCTATTCAGTTGCCGTTGAGCGATTTGGGCGCGGTGGCATTGGATTATCGGGGCAAGGCGGGCATCGCCACGAGCATCGGTCACGCGCCGCAGGTGGCGTTGGTGGATGCCGCTGCGGGGTCGGTGATGGCGATTGCGGAGGCGTTGACGAATTTGGTGTTTGCGCCGCTCACGCATCGGCTGAAAGGCGTGTCGCTGAGTGCCAACTGGATGTGGCCTTGTCGCAACAAGGGCGAGGATGCCCGTCTGTATCAGGCTGTGGAGGCGTGTTCGGACTTTGCCATTGCGCTTGGCATCAACATTCCGACCGGCAAAGATTCGCTTTCGATGACGCAGAAATATGGCGAAGAAAAGGTGTTTGCTCCCGGCACGGTGATTATTTCGGCGGCGGCGGAAGTGTCTGATATTAAGAAGATTGTGTCGCCTGTCTGGGTCAATAATCCCGCTTCGACATTGTATTATATTGATTTTTCGTCCGACAAATTGCAATTGGGCGGCTCGGCTTTTGCGCAGTCATTAAATAAGGTGGGCGATGAAACGCCGACGGTGCAAGATGCGGGCTATTTCAAAGCCGCGTTCAATGCTGTTCAGGGGCTGATTGAAACGGGATTGGTGCTGTCAGGGCACGATATTTCGGCAGGCGGGATGATTACCACGCTGTTGGAAATGTGCTTTGCAAACGTTGCAGGCGGCTTGGATGTGAATTTTGATGGCATCAATGAAGCCGATTTAATAAAGGTGTTGTTTGCTGAAAATCCGGGTGTATTGCTGCAAGCGGATGATATACAGGGTTTTGAGAAATTGCTTGCGGATAGCGGCATTAAGTTTGTCAAAATTGGCAAGCAGACTGATGAACGGCAGATTACCCTTGTTAAGGGTGCTGTGACGCAGCATTTGGATATTGATGCCTTGCGCGATGTTTGGTATAAATCGTCTTATTTGCTTGACTGCAAGCAGTCGGGCGAGGCGAAAGCCAAGGAAAGGCTTGAGAATTATAAGCAACAACCTTTGCAATTCGATTTTGCGAATTGGCAGGGGATTGCGGGTCAAGCCCGCAATGACGTAGGGGTGCACGTGCGTGTGCGCTCGAATAATACGCCCCTGCACCCGAATAATCCACCCCTGTGTGTGCACCCAAATAATACGCCCAAAGCGGCGATTATTCGCGAAAAAGGCACGAATGGCGAGCGCGAAATGGCGTATTCATTATATCTTGCGGGGTTTGACGTGAAAGATGTGCACACTACGGACTTGGTTACGGGTCGCGAAACGTTGGAGGACGTGAATATGATTGTCTTCTGCGGCGGGTTTTCCAATTCCGACGTGCTTGGCTCGGCGAAAGGCTGGGCGGGGGCGTTGCTCTACAATGAAAAGGCGAAGTTGGCACTCGACAGGTTTTATGCGCGCCCCGACACGTTGAGTTTGGGCGTTTGTAATGGCTGTCAGTTGATGGTTGAGTTGAATTTGTTGCAGTTGGAGGGCGACCGGATGTTAACAATGCCGCCCAAGATGTTGCACAATGAGTCGCATAAGTTTGAGTCGAATTTTGTGTCGGTGGCTATTCCTGACAATAATTCGGTGATGTTTAAGTCGTTGTCAGGCACCAAATTAGGTATTTGGGTGGCGCATGGCGAGGGCAAATTCAGTTTGCCGTTGCCGGAAGATAAATATAATATTGTGGCGAAGTTTGCTTACCACAATTATCCGGCTAATCCGAATGGCTCGGATTACGATGTGGCGGCTTTGGCATCGCCGGACGGTCGCCATTTGGCGATTATGCCGCATTTGGAACGCTCGATATTCCCGTGGCAATGGGGATATTACCCGCCGGAGCGCAAGAATGATGCCGTCACGCCGTGGCTGGAGGCATTTGTGAATGCGCGGCAGTGGATAGAGCAACAGACCCCGTGAAAACGGGGGATTGCGGGTCAAGCCCGCAATGACAATCCAAGTCAGTAACCTCTGTTTAAGAGTTGTCGGCTTGGTGCTAAAAAAAATATTGATACATGGGGATACCCCTCATGTAGCGAAGCTTTTATGTAAAATGAATGACATGATGACAACAACTATTGCAACAGTGATACATACCCCGGAAAATCAATTTATAACAAAGACCATTTCAGTGGGGGCGATGAGCTTTTTCTACCAATATATTGTACCTAACGGCACACACAAAATAGCTTTCCACACAAATACCGGTAGAGCCAAAAAAGGGAAAAAAGCAGTATGAAAAATAAAATTATTATCATACTGTCACTTTTAGGTGGTAGTGTATTTTTATTCTATTTTGGATGGACATTTGAAATTTTAGATAATCATAAAGCAACGGAATTTCCATTTGAAAAATGGGACAAACTATATCTCAAACAAAATGAAAAAATTCATCATCGTGAAACAATACGAGATGAAGATATAGAAGAAGCAACTACACTCATTGTAAACAAAACAATGAAATACTCTTATAATGGAGTAAAAACAAAAGATCCCTATCAAATATCTTTATTTCAAGTAGGACATTGTGGAAATTATTCCGAATTATATGCATCATTTTATAATGAAATGACTATTTATTATATAACTGGTGGAAGGAAAGATTATGCCTTTAATATTTATGAAGCAAAAGTTGTAAATTGTAATATATATTTTTTAGGGATAATAAAAGTTTCTCATCATGTTACAGTTGGAATCTATAAGAATGATAAATTTGACCATTATGTAGACGCTTGCATTATTGATTTAGTTGGTATTGATATCAGTAAAATAGCACGGATAAAACATAAACCTCCAAAGTATTATATTAATGCTGAACCATATCTAAAACCATTCTTTAGAAAACTATTTTAAATGTATGAAAAAGAAAATCTATATTGCAAGCCTTGTATTTGCAATATTAACAATTTTGTGTATATTATTTCAACTGCCTTTTGGCGGTGCGATTTACTTTTTTCTTGTTGCATTCGGGGAATTATTCGGGTGTGGCTATGCTTGGGCTAATTACATTATTTATTTTTGTGCAATTCCGGCAGGATGGATTTTTATGGCAGGTAACTGTAAATACTCATTGAAACTTTTACCTGCAGCTTTAATGTATTTGGTCGGAACAATCCTGATAGGATACCTGTTTATTGATATGAACAAATTCCTTAACGACGGGGTAGATTTTTGCCTCACACATCCTGCCCCATTTCCGTTTCTAAATACCATGCCGTTTATTCGTAAATGGACCGATTTGTCTGATATGTATATAGCATCCTGCACTTGGTGGTGTATTATTTTACCGGGGTTGGCGTATTATCTGCTGTATTTGTTGAATCTTCTTTTGAAGGAAAAACAATAATATAAGCAATAAGTATATTGCAAACTCTGTTATTATTTGTGTTATAGTCCTATTCTTAGTTTATGTGGCGTTATCTACAATTTTAATATTAAAAAAGAAAAAATATCTGCAACGAAGCTTTTATGTGAGATGAATGAAATGATGACAACAACTATTGCAACAGCATCTACAACGACAGCATCTACAACGAAGAAAATTCAGCCGGCAGATTTTTCAAAATATCTGTTTTGGGAGATGAATGTGTCCACTTTGGATATGGACAAACATGCGGCTTGGATTGTCGAGCGCGTGCTGGATTATGGTTCGTGGAGTGATGTAAAACTTATTCGCGACTATTACGGCATGGAAAAGTTGCGAGAAATCGCAATGGGCATACGCAGTATGCATCCGGAATCTTTATCGTTTATTGCAACAGTGACACATACCCCGGAAAATCAATTCAGATGCTACGAACTACTGCAGTCGAAGGACACTTATTGGTACTTTTAAAACGGTTGCAACAAGAACCGCTATTATCAGAATTGCGCTTGGTGGGCGGAACGGCACTTGCTTTGCAATTAGGGCATCGTCATTCTGTTGATTTGGACTTTTTTGGTGCCTTTGAAGAAGGGACGGGAGTGCAAATGAAGGAGCAATTAGAACGGAATGGGTTTGATGCGAGGTTAGATTATGATACTAAAACTATCAAAACCTTTGCTATAGATGGAATAAAAGTGGATATGGTAAATTATCCTGTGGGTTGGTTAGAACCTCCGATTGAAGAGGAGGAGGTTCGGATGGCCGGTTTGAAGGATATAGCGGCGATGAAGTTGTTGGCAATCACAAATCGTGGTAAAAAAAAGGATTTTATTGACCTCTATTTTCTTTTGCAGCATTTTACCATGTCCCAAATGTTGGATTTTTTCTTAACAAAATATCGCGGGAGCACTACATTTAACGTCATGCGCAGTTTGACCTATTTTGCTGACGCAGAAAACGATGATATGCCAAAAATGTTTATTGATGTTACTTGGGATGAGATAAAATCAAGGATACGGGCGGTTGTGAATGGGGAATTAGCTAAGCCATAAAAAATGATGGATAATATTCAAATGACAGACCTTACAGGTCAGTATGCTAAAATCCAGCCGGAGATTGATGAGGCGGTGTTGCGGGTGATGCGTGGCGGGCGGTATATCAATGGTCCTGAGGTGGGGATGTTTGCAGAGGCGTTGCAGAATTACACGGGTGCCAAGCATGTGATTCCTTGCGCTAATGGGACGGATGCTTTGCAGATTGCGTTGATGGCACTTGGTTTGAAGGCGGGCGATGAGGTGATTGTGCCGGCTTTTACTTATGTTTCTCCTGTGGAAGTGGTTGGTTTGCTTGGACTTACGCCTGTTTTGGTGGATGTTGACCCCGATTCGTTTAATGTGACTGCCAATAATATTGAGCGGGGCATTTCGGCTCAAACGCGGGCTGTTATTGTGGTGCATTTGTTTGGGCAAAGTTGTGATATGCTGCCGATTATGGAGTTGGCGCACAAATATCATCTGACGGTGATTGAAGATAATGCGCAGTCGATTGGTGCACGATACACGATTCCACCAACCCCGCTCTACAAAAATTGGACGGAACGCAGACAGACGGGGACGATTGCTCCGATTGGTTGTACTTCGTTTTTCCCGAATAAAAACTTGGGCTGTTTTGGCGATGGAGGGGCGATGCTAACCAATGACGATGTGCTTGCCGACAAGTTGAAAAAAATTACCAATCATGGGCAAACAGAAAAATATTACCATGAGTTGTTAGGTTGCAATTCGCGTTTAGATACCTTGCAGGCTGCGGTGTTGAATGTAAAGTTGAAATACCTCAATAATTATATGGCTGCACGTCAGAAAGTGGCAAAAATTTATAAAGAGGGGTTGAGGGGTGTTGAGGGCATTGCGACGCCGAAAGAGCATCCGTTTTCGACCCATGTTTATCATCAATATACGCTCAAAGTGGGCGATGGCAAGCGCGATGCGTTGAAGCAATATCTGGCGGAACAGGGCATTCCAACGGCGATTTATTATCCGCGACCTTTGCAGGAACAGCCTGCTTTTAAGTTCATTGCTCGCACGGCAGAACCGTTGCGCGTTGCAAAAGAGTTATCGCAATCGGTGCTCTCGTTGCCAATGCACTCGGAATTGACGGCGGAACAGCAGCAATTTATTATCGACAAAATTAAGGCGTTTGCTTGAGGGGATTGCGGGTCAAGTCCGCAATGACGCCCTCAGTGACAATTGAATATGAGTTATTTTGTACACGACACGGCAGTGATTGACGACGGTTGCACGATTGGCGACGGCACCAAAATCTGGCATTTTTCGCATCTGATGGGAGGGTGCATGGTTGGCGAAAATTGCGTGATTGCACAAAATGTCTTTATTGCGCCCGATGTGGTGCTTGGCAATAATGTGAAGGTGCAAAATAATGTGTCGATTTATACGGGCGTGACGTGCGATGACGATGTGTTTTTGGGACCGTCGTGCGTGTTTACAAACGTGCTCAATCCGCGTGCTGCCATTTGCCGCAAAGACGAATTTAAGAAGACTCATATAGCGAAAGGTGCCACCATTGGTGCCAATGCTACGATTTTGTGCGGCATCAAGATTGGCAAATTTGCATTCGTTGGTGCGGGGGCGGTGGTGACAGAAACTGTGCCGGATTATGCGCTCGTGGTTGGCAATCCTGCCCGCCGGACGGGTTGGGTGGATGAAGAGGGTTGTAAAACAAATAAAAATTAAAAATCACCAAATTGGATAAGATAAAATTTGCTGTTGTGGGCTGCGGGCATATTGGCAAACGCCATGCAGAGATGGTGCTTCGTAATTCTGATGCGAAACTTGTTGGGGTGTGCGACATTGTGCAGTTGCCGGTTAGCAGTTACCGGTTGTCGTCAGTGCCGTTTTATTCGTCCATTGAGGAGTTGTTGGCGGCTACTGATGCGGATGTGGTGAATATTTGTACGCCTAATGGGTTTCATGCCGATTATGCGGTTAAGGCTTTGGAGGTTGGCAAGCATGTGGTGGTTGAGAAGCCGGTGGCACTTTCCCAAAAAGAGGGGCAAAAGGTGCTTCGCGCGTCTTTGAAAGCTGATAAAAAGGTGTTTTGTGTGATGCAAAACCGCTATTCGCCTCCTTCGGTGTGGATTAAAGACTTGGTGCAGTCGGGCAAATTGGGGCGTATATATATGGTGCAGTTGGATTGCTATTGGAATCGCGATGCGCGTTATTACACAGTCGGCGATTGGCACGGAACGGCTGATTTGGACGGTGGCACGCTGTTTACGCAGTTTTCGCACTTTATTGACATCTTATATTGGCTGTTTGGCAGCATCACCAATATTCAGGCGAAGTTTAACGATTTCAGTCACAAGAACTTAACTGCTTTTGAGGATTCCGGCACCGTTACGTTTGACTTCGTTAATGGCGGCGGAATGGGCTGTTTGAATTATTCAACTGCCGTGTGGGACAAAAATTTGGAGAGTAGCCTGACAATTATTGCCGAAAACGGCAGTGTCAAAATCGGCGGGCAATATATGAACGAGGTGGAATATTGCCACGTCAAAAATTACGAGATGCCAACGTTGGCACCAACCAATCCGGGCAGTGATTATGGCGCATACAAAGGTTCGGCACAAAATCACCATTTCGTGATTGACAATGTGGTCAAGACATTGAATGGTTGCGCAATACCTACAGCCTCGATTGTGGAGGGATTGAAGGTGGTGGAAATTATTGAGACGATATATAAACAGAAATTACACAATAATAAAATATGAAACGAATTGTTTTAACTTTTTTGACGGCTTTGTGCTTTGTGACGGCGGGAGTGGCACAGATGTCGGACTCGCAAGTGTTAAATTATGTGAAGCAGGAGCACGCTAAAGGTGTTTCGCAGACTCAAATCGCATCAGATTTGATGAAGCGCGGCGTTACGCGAACGCAATTGGAACGCATCCAGCGCGCCGCAGGCACCGCGGGCGCGGGCACCGCGGGCGCGGGCACCGCGGGCGCGGGCACCGCGGGCGCGGGCACCGCGGGCGCGGGCACCGCGGGCGCGGGCACCGCGGGCGCGGGCACCGCGGGCGCGGGCACCGACCAATCCCGAACTCGTATTCTTGTAGATAGTGAAATGGGGCTGCTCATGTCGGGCATTTTGGATATTGAGTCGGATAGGGAGCAGGTCTTCGGGCGCAATATCTTCAATGCTCAGAATTTGACGTTTAATCCGAATGTCAATATTCCGACGCCGGTCAATTATCGTTTGGGACCCGGCGATGAGGTGATTATCGACATTTGGGGAGTTTCGCAGACTTCGTTGCGACAGACGATTTCGCCCGATGGTCGCATCATGGTGGAACGTTTGGGACCGTTGTATCTCAACGGCAAGACCATTCAGGAAGCTAATAATTATGTTCAAAAGAAATTTGCCGAGATATATGCCGGTGTTGGCGATGAGGGAGGGGATTCGCAGATTTCGCTGACTTTGGGACAAATTCGCACGATACAGATTCAGGTGATGGGCGAGGTGGTTCGTCCGGGCACGTATTCCGTTTCTTCGCTGGCTTCGATTTTTCATGCGCTGTATGTTGCCGGTGGGGTGAGTGAGATAGGGTCGTTGCGCGCTATCTCGTTGGTGCGCAATGGAAAAACTTTGCGCACATTAGACGTGTATAACTATTTGTTGAAAGGGAAGTTGAATGAGGATATTCGATTGACTGACAATGATGTAGTGCAGGTTCCAACTTACGTTTCGTTGGTTGATATTGACGGCAATGTCAAACGTCCGATGCGTTATGAAATGAAAGATGATGAAACGGTGGCGGATTTGTTGGAGTATTCAGGCGGTTTTGCCGGCGGGGCTTATGCCGACAAGGTGCGTTTGGACAGACGAACCGGTGGCGAAACTCAGATGTTTACCATTTCCAGCGAGATGTTTAGTACGTTTAAGTTGACAGACAAAGACTTGGTGTCGGTCAGTCCCGGTTTGGCGGAACTCTACAAAAACAGGGTCGCGATTTCGGGAGCTGTCTATCGGGCCGGTTACTACGAGCTTGGCGATGATATTCAGACAGTCAAGCAGTTGATTGAGGCTGCTGACGGGGTGCGCGGTGATGTGTTTTTGAATCGTGCCATTTTGATACGCGAAAATGATGATTTGAGGAAGGAAGGTTTGGCGATAGATTTGAATGATTTGCTGAATGGCACAGCGCAAGATATTCTGCTGCGAAAAAATGATGCACTTTTCGTGCCATCCGCGATTGCATTGTATCCGCAAGGGGGCGTGACCGTTCATGGGGCTGTGGCTCTTGCCGGGTCAACGTTTGAGTATGTTGCCAACATGACTTTGGAAGATTTGTTGGTGCGAGCAGGAGGCTTGTTGGAATCAGCCTCAACGGCTCGTATAGACATTGCACGGCGTATTGTTGACCCCAAGAGTACGACTTCGACCAGTGTTTTGGCGCAGAATTTCTCGTTTGGCGTTAAAGACGGTTTTGTGGTGGATGGCAAAACGGATTTTATCTTGCAGCCTTATGATGTAGTGTATGTGCGCCAAAGTCCGAGTTATAGTGCTCAGCAAAATGTGAGACTGGAAGGCGAGGTCTTGTTTCCGGGTACTTATGCACTGAATAAAAAGAGCGAACGCCTTTCGGATATTGTGAAGCGGGCGGGTGATTTGACCCCTGAAGCATACGTTAAGGGGGCACGTCTTATGCGGAAAATGACAGAAACAGAAAAGTTTAAAGCTCGGCAAATAAGAATGTTGGCACAAGGTGCAGATTCGATTAATTTGGCAGCACCGGATACTACTTACGCTGTTGGTATAAACTTGGAAGCGGCTTTGAAAAATCCAAAATCGGATTATGACGTGGTACTGAAAGAGAGTGATGTTTTGATAATTCCGGAATTTAACAGCACAGTTAAAATCTCCGGTGCGGTGATGTACCCAAACACGGTGGGGTATGGTTCTACAAACAAATTGAGCTATTACATTGAGCAAGCCGGCGGGTACACCGATCACGCCAAGAAAGGCGGCGGGTATATTGTGTATATGAATGGCACGGTGTCAAAAGCAAGAAATGCGGCTAAGTATATAGAACCGGGCTGCGAAATAATTATTCCAACGAAAGTGGAACGTCAAAAACTGAGTACGGGTGAAATAATCAGTATCGGCACTTCGGTGGCATCTTTGGCAACAATGGTTATGGTGCTAATCAATTCACTTAAATGAAGATAAGTGTTAAAGTTTAAAGGTTAATTTAAAAACATTATTTGGAATGATGGAAGATAGACAGATAAGTATTTCTCAGGAAGAGGAAGAAATAGACTTGATGGAGCTTGTCAAGAAGTTTTGGGTGCAGCGCAAATTTATTTTGAAGGTTTGTGGCATTGCCTTGGGGGTTGGTATCGTTGTGGCTATTAGTATTCCCAAGGAATACATCACTACGGTTATTTTGGCACCCGAATCAAGCGGAGGCGGCTCAGGCAGTATGGGTGCGTTGGCAGCGATAACGGGAATGAATTTGGCGGGCGGCAAGGGAGGAATTACTCCCGAATTGTATCCACAGATTGTGGAATCTACACCCTTTTTGCAGGGTTTGCAGACTATTCCGGTGGCTGATGTGAAGCAAGAGGTTGATACTACGCTTGCAGGGTATCTTACCGAGTATCAAAAACGTCCGTGGTGGAGTGTTATTTTGGGTTTGCCGGGTAAATTTATTGGTTTGTTTAGTTCATCGGAGGATGAATTAGTCACTCAGGGAGTAACACTGTCGCAGGGAGGAGTATCTACCGGAGCCATTAAACTCTCGCGCCAAGAAGCCGGTATTTTGGGTGCTTTGAAAGGGCGAATAGATGTGGAGGTGGAGAAAAAAACGGGTGTTATCACGCTGAAGTCCACCATGCAAAGTCCGGTCATCTCGGCGTTGGTTGCCGACACGGTGGTGGCTTATATGCAGTCATATATTATTGGATATCGCACGCAAAAAGCACGTTTAGATTTGGATTATGCACAGAAATTGTACGATGAAGCACAGATAAATTATAATCAGACACAACAAGAGTATGCCGATTATCAGGATGGAAATCTGGGTGTAATATCGGCACGTTATGGTGTCAAGCGCGAACGGATGCAGCAAGAGATGACGTTGGCTTACGGCATCTACAACCAGATGGCGCAGCAGCTGCA
>BBRT01000246.1 GCA_001417715.1 Candidatus Symbiothrix dinenymphae | reverse complement strand
CCGCAATCCCCTGCTAAAAAATTAAATTATGTGTTACAATAGTATAGTAAATAAAATAAAATTATGCGTTACAATAGTCTAAATAGGGTTTTTCTTGTGCTTCTCATAGCCTGCTTCACACAGACGGGCTTTGGGCAGCAGGCTTATCCTATTTTTGTTACTACGCAACTTACGCCGCCTTATTCGCTTTCGTTGTCAGACTATGTTCAGGCGGGGTCGCAGCAGTTGGTAGCTACTATTTTGGTTAAGGATGTTACAATAAATAACGTGCCTGTCCGTTTACATTTAAAAATAGAAACAATGAGTGGTGTCACCATCGAAACTGTTCCAAATATCCTCACTCGGGCTATCTACCTGAGTGGTGGGGAAGCCCGTATGCTCTTTGGGAACGACCTCGCCGACTATTTCAATATCAATAACTTAGCATTCAAAGGCTACACTAAGGATGCCTATCGCCGCACCGGACAACTGCCCGAAGGGCATTACCGCTTTACGGTGGAAGTGCGACATTTTACTACAGGAAAACTTCTCTCCAATCGGGGGAGTGCTACGCGATGGATTGCGCTGGGCAAGCCGCCTTTGCTCAAAACGCCGGAGGAAAACGCCGAGATGGGGCAAATTCAGGGGATGCCGCTCACTTTTTCGTGGT
>BBRT01000245.1 GCA_001417715.1 Candidatus Symbiothrix dinenymphae | reverse complement strand
GGGCACCAGACAAAGCGGTAGCTACCGCGTCTTTCAGAATAGAAAAACTTTCAATATCATCGGGTTGAGTACGCGGCAAATCGTCGCTGCTTGCCTCGAAACCATCAATGAGAATGAGCGGCTCGTTCTTGTACCCAAAGGTGGTAACGCCGCGCACAAAGAATTGGGCATTGTCGGCACCCGGCTCGCCCGTCGTCTGATAGGAAATCATACCCGGAATCTTACCGGCAAAAGCGGAGGTAAGGTTGGAGGCAGGCACCCTGAGGTCGGAGGCTCTGATAGTCTCAATGGAGCCAACCACACTGCTCTTTTTCTGCCTGCCGAAAGCAACCACCGTCACTTCGTCCAACTCATTCGCTTTGGGCTTGAGCGGAATCACAAACTCCGTTTTGTCGCCCACCGTCGCGGAGTAGGTGTCGTACCCCAAAAAAGAAACTTCCAAAACATCCGTTGGCGAAACGTCTATTTTGAACGAACCATCCAAGTCGGTCACTACTCCACGAGAGCTCCCTTTGATGGTGATGGTGGAACCGGGGATTCCATCTCCGGTTTCGTCGCACACGAAACCGGTAATGGTCTTTGTCCGTGCCGAGGGAATCGCCACCTCAATAATCTGCGGCGCCTCCTGCGGCGCCTCCTGCGCTGTTTCA
>BBRT01000244.1 GCA_001417715.1 Candidatus Symbiothrix dinenymphae | reverse complement strand
GCCCCTGCGCCAAATTTCCGAACATAGTGGCATTAAAGGGCCAATTAGGGGAGGATGTACTCAAAACGAAAAAACTGCTTATTCCGAAACTACATCAAAAAAGATTTCTATAGGCACCTCTTTGTGGTGCTTCACAATCGCCTTGTAAGAGCCTATTTCTTTGACGGCATCTTTGATGTAGATAGTTTTGCGGTCTATCTCGATGCCTTTTTTTGCCAACTCTTCGGCAATTTGAATGTTTGTGACCGAACCAAAAATGGTGCCTGTGGAGCTGGTTGTGGCGCCAATCGTCAACCTCAGACCTTGCAAATTGGCTGCTAAGGCTTCGGCATCGGCTTTTAGCTTTGCCAACTTGTGGGCACGTTGCTTCTTGTTTTCAGCCAGCACTTTTTTCGCCGATTCGGAAGCGATAACCGCTTTGCGCTGTGGAATCAAAAAATTCCGTCCATAACCGGCTTTCACGGTCGCGATATCGTCCTTGTAACCAAGTCCGTGAATATCTTCTGTCAATATAACTTGCATAATTAAATCCTCCTTTTTTTATTTCATTAAATCGGTAACGTAAGGAAGCAATGCCAAATGACGGGCACGCTTAACTGCCTGTGCGATACGGTGTAGGTGATGGTCAGGATGACGTGCACGGGGAGTTCGGCGAACAG
>BBRT01000243.1 GCA_001417715.1 Candidatus Symbiothrix dinenymphae | reverse complement strand
CCCCCCAAGAGAATGCTGCTTAGAAGCAAACTTTTTGCAAAGTTTGCAAACTTCTTACATTTAACTTTTTTCTTCATAAATCTTATTTTTTAATGTTTAACAAAATTTGTTGTGAATAGTCACTATGACAATTCGGCGACAAAGGTAGTGAATGTTTTTGAAATGACAATGGCTTTTTTAAATTTTAACACTTTGAAATGTTAATGTTTGTTAATTTCTTTTGAGAGCAATTGTTATTTCCCTTTCGAAAGTCTGCGGCACGACTTTGTAAGCAGGAAAAATTCCTCTCGCAGTGCACCCTACTCCCGAATCGGCATAATCCAAGTTGAATGTGATACCGTCCTGTTCTTTCAATTGGTAGGTGTATGTTGCTTTTGTCAAATTGTCGGTGCTGAACGGGTGAGCATTGAAATTGAAATGCTCATTAACCGCGAACTGCAACCCTTCACCCGAGCTGTCGGTCATGCACACCCAGCGGTTGTCGGTGCGAAGTCCGTAGTCTTGCGGAATAAGGTAGGGCTCGTACATCTCCTGTACCGTTGTGTGATAAATGCCGATTTTGTATCCTGTTTTTCGGTCGGGATAATTTTCCTGAGGACCGCGACCATACCAATCTACCCGGTTCAGACTTTTATCCAATGTCATGGTGAGACCGATACGG
>BBRT01000242.1 GCA_001417715.1 Candidatus Symbiothrix dinenymphae | reverse complement strand
GCGTTGCAGCTCATTTTGAGCTTGGCTATTTTGGTGATTATTCACGAGTTAGGGCATTTTGGGTTTGCTAAGATGTTTAAGGTGCGGGTTGAGAAATTCTACCTGTTTTTTGACGCTTGGGGGGCTCTTTTCAGCTTCCGGTCGGAGGGTAAGGAGACCAAAGAGGTGTATGTAACCGGTGATGACGGTAAGAAAGTCAAGGATGACGATGGCGAGTTTGTTACAGAAAAGGTAGAACTCGAAGGGAAGGAAAAAGGGTGGAACTTTTTCAAGTTTAGGAGCCTCGCCAGCCTGAAACGCGGGCAGCGCGAAACGGAATACGGCATCGGCTGGCTACCGCTGGGCGGCTATGTGAAAATCGCGGGCATGATTGACGAGAGTATGGACAGGAAGGCTCTGAAAAAGCCCGTTCAGGACTACGAATTTCGCGCCAAACCCGCTTGGCAACGCCTCCTGATTATGGTTGGCGGTGTGTTGATGAACGTTCTGCTGGCGTTTTTCATCTACGCGATGGTGGTCTTTTCGCATGGCGAAACATATCTGCCGTTGAGCAATCTGCCGAGCGGATTAGCCTACAACACGATGGCGCACAATGCCGGTTTTGAGGATGGCGACTTGCCCGTGACTGCCGATGGCGTGGCATTGCAAAACTTGAATGCAAAGACTCTTTTTGCCATTGTGGAGGCTCACGAGGTGGAAGTGTTGCGCGCCGGAGAGTTGGTAAAGTTGCAGTTACCCGCCGATTTCAAGGATATTGTGTTTGAGAAAACGGCTCCATACAAGCCTATAGATACGCTTCCGAAGATTGAAGTGAAGCATTACAGTTTGTTGGCATCGTTTCCTGCCGGAGTGCGGATGGGTGTGCGGCAGATTGGCAATTATGTGGGGCAGTTCAAATACATTTTCTCGTCCAAGGGTGCTGAAAATATTGGCGGCTTTGGTGCCATTGCCAACCTGTTTCCGGGCGAATGGCACTGGCTGTCTTTTTGGACGATGACTGCCTTTTTGTCGATTATGCTGGCTGTGTTGAACATTTTGCCGATTCCGGCTCTGGATGGCGGGCACATCTTTTTCCTGCTTGTGGAAGTGGTTACGCGCCGCCGACCGAGCGATAAATTTCTCGAACAGGCGCAGGTCGTTGGCATGGCACTCCTCATCGGGCTGCTGGTGTATGCGAATGGCATGGATGTGATTCGCGCGTTTTTCAGATAAAGTTCTTGGAAATTAGCGCAATGCCGCTGCTTTTCCACAGATGAAATCAGCAATCGGCAGTCGTTTTTTTCCGGCTTGCTGCACACTTTTCAGGCGAATGAAACCGTCTTGTGCAGCCACATCAATGATTTTTTTGCCGTCCGTAACAATCGTTGCGGGCGGCAAGTGGTGTGTGTCAAAGATTTTTTCGGTTTCAAAAATTTTCAACTCCCAGATTTCGCCTTTGGGGGTGGCCAGATCCGTCCATGCTGCCGGATAGGGCGACAGACCGCGAATGAAGTCGTAGATTTCTTTGACGGGGCGGTTCCAGTGGATGCGGCAGGTTTCTCTGAAAAGTTTGGGGGCGGGGCGCAAATCTGCCGGATTAACGCCCATTGTTTCTTGGGCTGTGGGTTGTGCGTTGCCTTGTGCGATTGCTTCAACTGTTTTGAGTACCAACTCTGCGCCGAGATTCATCAGGCGGTCGTGCACTGTTTCGGCGGTGTCGGTGTCGGCGATTGGGATTTTGACTTGGTCGAGCACTTTGCCGGTGTCGATTTCGTGGGTCAGAAAAAATGTGGTGATGCCGGTTTCCGTTTCGCCGTTGATAATCGCCCAGTTGATGGGGGCGGCACCGCGATATTGCGGCAACAGCGAGGCGTGCAGATTAAATGTACCCAATCGCGGCATCGCCCACATCGCTTCGGGCAGCATCCGAAAGGCAACCACAATCTGCAAATCAGCCTCCCAAGCCCGCAAAGCCTCCAAAAATACCGCATCACGCAACTTTTCAGGCTGCAAAAGCGGCAAATGGTGCTCCAACGCAAACGTTTTTACAGGCGAATAGCGGATTTGCTGACCACGTCCGGCAGGCTTGTCAGGCATAGTCACCACGCCCACAATATTGTAGCCGCCAACAACCAGAGCACGCAAACTCGCCACGGCGAAGTCCGGCGTGCCCATGAATACTATTTTGGGGGATTGCTTCACTTAAAACACAATTTTCTCTTCAAGATAAAATTTTCGTGGACCCCTCACGAAATAAGTCACAGTAATACCTGTTCCATTCCAGTTAAAATCCCAACCAGCTTCATCAATGATACGAAGCCCACGATCAAACAATTTTGTTGCTTGTCGCTCATTCTCATAAGTAGTTCCCAAAAAGTAATTTCTCCCAATAACTACTCCTCTATCTTGAATAGTAGTAAGCTCAAGAATAGAAGCCCCCTCGGGTACTAAATCATAGACATACACATCCTCAATATCTGGTGAGTAACCATCGCAACTACTGACCAACGAGGACAAGGCAAGCATAAATGCGCCAAACACAAACAACTTTTTTGCTTTCATAATTTTTAATTTTTAATTTGAAAATTAGACGGCGCAAAGGTAATGCTTTTTTAATTACCAAATCACGGTTTAATTACAATTGTTTCCATAATTCTTTAATGTTGTTCTTAACATCGTCATTGCGGGTTTGACCCGCAATCCCCTGTCTTTTATTTTTATTTTTAATTTGTTCTTTTCACCATCGTCATTGCGGGCTTGACCCGCAATCCCCTGTTCTATTGCTCTGTTGCCCAACATTCGGTCCCTTTTCAGGGGATTGCGGGTCAAGCCCGCAATGACGAAGCCTTTTTTTCGGCGACAAAGGTAAAACTATTTTCAGTACTATGCAATACATAGTACTATAAAACCTCAACATTTAACAAAGTTTAACCATTTTGTCATTGCGGGCTTGACCCGCAATCCCCTGTGTCGCCTGCTCCCTCGTGATTTTATCCGTCTCTATCAAATCATCATAACTTGGCGATGCGATGAACGGGATGCTCTGCATCATCTTTTCAATCACATCGCTCATTTGCAAAAAGCCGATGCGGTCTTCCAGAAATGCTGCTACGAGTACCTCATTCGCGGCATTGAGAATGCACGGCATATTGCCGCCCTTGCTAATTGCCTCGAATGCAAAGCCCAAGTTGCGAAACTTTTCCATATCCGGCTCCTCGAATGTCAGGCTGCTGAATGTGTGCCAGTCAATGGCTTGAAAATCAGAGTGCAAACGCTCCGGGTAGTTCAGCGCATATTGGATGGGCAGGCGCATGTCGGGTACGCCGAGTTGCGCCTTCACCGACATATCTTCAAACTGCACCATTGAGTGCACTATCGACTGTGGATGCACCAGCACCTGAATTTGTTGGGGCTGCACGCCAAACAGCCACTTTGCCTCAATCATCTCAAAACCCTTGTTCATCATCGATGCCGAATCAATCGTTACCTTTGCGCCCATGCTCCAATTGGGGTGTTGCAATGCCTCTTTGGCGGTCACATGGCACAGTTGCTCCTTTGTGAATGTGCGAAACGGACCGCCGGAAGCAGTTAAAAGTATCTTATTGATGTCGTTATTTCCTTCGCCTGCCAAGCATTGAAAAATCGCGGAATGTTCCGAATCCACAGGGATAATCGCCGCTTTATGTTCCAAAGCTAATTTCGTAATCAGTTCACCTGCAATGACTAACGTTTCTTTATTTGCCAGCGCAATCGCCTTGCCTGCCTTAATCGCCGCAATTGTTGGCTGCAAACCCGCATAGCCCACCATGGCGGTTAGCACCATATCAACTTCCCCAATACTAACTACTTGCGCAATCGCTTCCGCACCTGCCCACACCTTAATCGGCAAATCTGCCAACGCCTCTTGCAGCGCAGAATATTTCTCCTCATTGGCAATCACGACCACTTCGGGATTAAATTCGCGCGCCTGTTGAATCAGCAAATCGACCTGATTATTGGCTGTGAGCGCATACACACCCAGTTTGTCGGGGTGCCGGCGGACTACATCAAGGGCTTGTGTGCCGATGGAGCCGGTCGAACCTAATATCGCGATTTGTCGCTTCATACTTTTAAAAGGTGATTAGTTCTTCGGGATTGAGGGGTTTGCCTTTGAACCACAGTTCAAAATGGAGGTGCGTCCCGTTGGAGAGGGTGCCTGAATTACCTACAATGGCGATGACTTCGCCGGCATTGACACTTTCGCCCTGTTTTTTCAGTAGCACGGCATTGTGTTTATACACCGAAACGATGCCGTTGGGGTGTTGCAACTCAATTGTATAGCCACCCGTTGCCTCAAAACCGGCAAAAATAACGATACCGCGCATGGTTGCCAGGATGCTTTCCTTCGGCTTTGTAGCCACATCAATGCCATAATGCTTCTCATTCAAATCAAAATGGCTCGACACATACCCAACCACCGGCTTGTAGGGCATGGCATCTTCGGACAGCACGGGCACAGCAGCCGCCATGTTGAGGCTGTATTTGGTGTCTTCCTCGTGGGCACGCACAAATTCTGTCAGCATTTCAGACTTTTTCAGTTCTTCCGCCCGCACAGTCAAAGTATCATCTGCCGGCATGGGAGTTACTTCATTCGTGCCGTTCAGCAGTTGAGTGATGTTTTCTAAATAGCTGGTTTGCAGTCTAATGACCTCTTCCAACGAGTCCGTTTTCATACCATTCGTCAGCAGTTGTTCGCGCATCTCATCGTCCAAATAGCCGGGCAAATAGTCGTGAACCGGCGTTTGGATAATCACCACCGCCGTCAGCACTACCACCACCACCACAAGCGCAAAAAGCGACCAGACAATAGAAAGAAACGACACCCGAAGAGAAAACACCTCTTCCAGGGCTTTCTCATTCAAAAAGGAAAGTTTATACTTAAACCGCATTTTCTTCCAAAATGCAGAAGAATTATTTTTTTTCACTATTCTTATTTTTTTAGCGCACAAAGGTACGAAAAAGTTATGAATTTTTCGTACCTTTGCGGCATTATTTTAAATGACATACAAAAAAAATGAAAAAAAATCTTTATCTTGTAATGGCTGTGGCACTTGGCATCGTCGGCTGCACCGAAGAAACCCAGGCTCCCGTGTTGTCGGTGGACAAAACGGAAATCTCTGCGGATAGCGTTGCGGCCACTTACACCATCTCCGTCAATAGCAACAAAAAGTGGGAGGCTACTACCGCTTCTTCCTGGTGCAGATTGACGACAGACAACGGCACAATTACCGCAAACGTGGAGGCTAATACCACAATAAGCCCCCGCTATGCAGCCATAGCCGTTAATGCGGGAGGATTATCCACGCAAATCATCCTGACGCAGGCAGGTACTTTGGCTTTTTCGGTGGATAAAACACGCATTTCCGCCACACCCCTTGCCACGAACGACACGATTGCCATCACGAGCAAGGAAGAGTGGACAGCAAGAAAGGGCGCTACATGGTACACAATATCGCCGACTAATGGTTCGGGCAGTTTGTCCGAAACGATTATCGTGGAAATAAATGAAAATGCAACGGGACAAACGCGTTCCGATACGCTAATCATAACAGCGGGTAGAGCACAGCAAAAAATTGCCATCACGCAGGAAGGCAGTGAGTTAGGACTTGATAAAACGGAAATTTCCACGCCTTCCGGTGCCACTACGGATAGTATCATTACCGTAACAAGCGTATTCGACTGGGTGGCTGCCGTTGCTATAGAAGATGATACTACATGGTGCAAAATCAGAATAATTCCGGATGCAACAGGCAAAAATGGAAAGATTGCGGTATCGCTGACTACAAATGGAGCAGCTGCTATCCGTTCGGCAGTAATTCTGGTTAGTTCGGCAACAATTACGCGCGAAGTCCGTGTGATACAAGCCGCTGCCCTTGCGGTGGAGGTAAACTCCATTTTTGCCGAGGCAGACACTGCCGAAACACACAAAATCCTTGTAACGAGTGGTCCCAGTTGGAGCGTTTCAGGGGGTGATACATGGTGTATACCATCGAAATCAGTCACCGGCGATTCGCTTATTGTGGTTATAAATAAAAATATAGGACCTGCCCGCAACGCAACGATAACCATTACTTCGGGGGCATCATTAACCCACACGATAGCCGTGACGCAAGCGGGTTCCGATGATAATGCTTTTTATCTTGACAAGGAGAATATTTTTGTCGCGGAAACCGCCAAAATCGACAGCATTGCCGTGATGACCGGTGATACACTCACCACATGGACTGTTATTTCTTCAGAACCCGTGTGGTGTCGTGTAACTCGAAATTATGCCAACGGCAAAAGTAGCGGCAAAGGCACAGTGAAAATAGTCATAGACGAAAACAGCACTCACGATGCACGCACAGCCACTATTACCGTCCAATCAGGAACATTAACGCAGACAGTAACTGTCACGCAAGATGGCAAAACCATGCCATTGGAACGGAAAGAAGTCGTAGGTGGTACCCTAAAAAGAGACCCTATAGAGGGTGGAGATACTATAATTGAGACTTTCCAAATTTTGAAATACGAGGTTACAGAGGGACAATGGAAAGACATTATGGGTGACAATCCGGCGTTTATTGCACGCGGCAACAATTACCCTGTGGAAAATGCCTCGTGGGTTCAAATACAAGACTTTATCACCAAACTCAATGCGCAGCAAACGGTAGGTCAAAAATATCGTTTACCAACTGAGGCTGAATGGGAATACGCTGCCAAGGGTGGTGTGAATGCGGCTTCGACTCAAAGCGATACACTCCGGTATAGTGGCGATGACGAGATAGAGAATGTGGCGTGGTATGCGGGAAACAGCGGCTACGCAAAGCATCTTGTGGGAAAAAAGGCAGCTAATGTGTTGGGTATTTACGATATGAGCGGCAATGTGGCTGAATTGTGCAGCGACCACCATAACGGCAGAGAAGATTTTTATGTGACACGCGGTGGCAGTTATAATGGTAACTATATGTCGTGCAGGGTGACGAGTCGCGGTTCTTTTGATGCTTGGTCTCGCAACAGCACGGTAGGTTTCCGTTTGGTTATGCGCCCTTCCGGGAACTGAATAGTGAAATTCACTTTACAACATACGGATTCGCGCTCAAACGCCCGTGCGGGACTTATCGAAACCGACCACGGTGCGATTGAAACCCCCATCTTTATGCCTGTGGGTACGCAGGGCACGGTCAAAGCGGTGCATTTCAGCGAACTGGAACAGGACATCGGTGCGGAAATCATTTTGGGCAACACCTATCATCTGTATTTGCGTCCGGGCATTGAGGTGCTGGAACGCGTCGGCGGGTTGCACAAGTTCAACGGTTGGACGCGCCCCATTTTGACGGATAGCGGTGGTTTTCAGGTGTTTTCGTTGGCTGAAAATCGCAAATTGAAAGAGGAAGGTGCCGAATTTAGGTCGCATATAGATGGCTCCAAGCACCTGTTTACGCCGGAAAAGGTGGTGGACATTCAGCGCAGCATCGGCGCAGATATTATCATGGCGTTTGACGAATGCACGCCCGGCGATGCGGATTATGAGTATGCCAAAAAGTCGTTGGCACTGACGGAGCGATGGCTCGACCGCTGTTGGGCACGTTTCAACGCCACCGAAGGCAAATACGGCTATGCACAGAGCCTGTTTCCGATAATTCAGGGCTGCGTGTACACCGATTTGCGGCAGCGAGCGGCAGAAAATGTGGCAAGCAAATGGGCAGACGGCAACGCGATTGGCGGCTTGGCGGTTGGCGAACCCACCGAAAAGATGTACGAGATGCTCGAAGTGGTCAACGCCATCCTGCCACAGGACAAACCGCGCTACCTGATGGGCGTAGGCACACCGGCAAACCTCTTGGAGGCAATAGAACGCGGCGTAGATATGTTTGACTGCATCATGCCAACGCGCAACGGAAGAAACGGACAACTCTTTACAAAAGAGGGAGTTGTCAACATCATAAACAAGAAGTGGGAGATGGATTTTTCGCCCATCGAGGCAGACGGAGCGGCAGCCATCGACACGGTGCACACGCGGGCTTATCTGCACCATTTGTTTAAGGTGAACGAGATTTTGGGATTGCAGTTGGCGAGCATCCACAATTTGGCATTCTACTTGTGGTTGGTCAAGGAAGCACGCAAACACATTATATCCGGCGATTTTTCGATGTGGAAATCGTCCATAATTGCTAACGTAACACACAGATTATGAAGTTT
The DNA here is from genome assembly GCA_001417715.1 of Candidatus Symbiothrix dinenymphae. Taxonomy (GTDB): domain Bacteria; phylum Bacteroidota; class Bacteroidia; order Bacteroidales; family Azobacteroidaceae; genus Azobacteroides; species Azobacteroides dinenymphae. The sequence goes on along the minus strand of BBRT01000242.1, from coordinate 13,564 downwards.
TTACAAACAATAGACCTATACATTATTAAGAAGTTCCTGGGGACTTTCTTCTTTTCGCTGCTGTTGATTATCGCGATAACCGTGATGTTTGACTTCAATGAAAAAGTGAATCGCTTCATGGAGCACGATGCACCCATTCATGGCATTATTTTCGTTTTTTACTTCAATTTCATTCCCTATTTTGTTAATCTGTTCAGTCCGCTGTTCGTGTTTATTGCCGTCATTTTTTTTACCTCAAAATTGGCGGATAATTCGGAAATTATTGCGATGCTGTCGAGTGGGATGAGTTTCAGACGGCTGATGCGCCCCTATATAGTGTGCGCGGCGTTGATTGCGGGGCTGACTTTTTATTTGAACAGTTATGTCATCCCGCCGGCGAATGTCAAGCGGATTGCATTCCACAACCAATATATTAGAAACTGGAAGGTGTCCTATTCCAGCCATATTCAGTTGGAGGTGGATACGGGTGTGATTGCCTATTTCGACCATTTTGATTTGGATTTGAAGTCGGGCAACCGTTTTTCGTTGGAAAAATTTGAAGACAAAAAGTTAAAATCCCGTTTGACGGCACAAAAAATTCTCTGGGACACCCTCTACCACTGGACGGTCAAGGATTATATGATTCGCAATTTTGAGGGCATGAAAGAGGAAGTTACTACGGGAGAGTCGCTCGACACCCTGCTCGCGATGATACCGACCGATTTTCTGATTTCCGTGGACGACTGTGAACAACTGAAAACGCCGGAACTGCGAAGGTTTATCGCACGCCAGCGACAGCGGGGGCTTGGAAACATCCAAAGGTTTGAAAACGAGTATCATAAGCGATATGCAATGACGTTTGCCTCGTTCATTCTCACCATCATTGGTGTGTCCATTTCATCGCGCAAAGTGAAAGGCGGCATGGGGCTAAACCTCGGTCTGGGGCTGCTGTTGAGCTTTTCCTACATCCTGTTCATGCAAATCACGCTGACGTTCGCCATCTCCGGTCTGGTAAGCCCATTCATAGCCGCATGGATTCCAAATGTGGTGTACGTCTTCATAGCAGCATGGCTGTATAAGAAGGCACCGCGATGAAATTATTAAAACAGCGAAAACTGTCCGAAAGATTGCGATTTCGGGCGGTTTAAAATTATTCATGTCTCATCTCCGTTTTAGGGGCAACGCGGTCGGCTGTGAATCCAACCACTTTGCGTGGCTTGTTGATAATGTGTTTGTACGCTTGCAATTCTGCCAACGATGTGTTGATTAGTTCAAACTGCATTCGCGAATCTTCGTTGATGTCGTTGTAGTCGGCAAAAGCATCTTCTATGTTGGCAGTGAGCCGTTTAACTTCGTGCTCAAGCACCGCCAAGCGTTCGACCGGCGGGGTGGATAGAAATTGGCGAACGGCGATGAATTCGCGCACTATGAAAATGTTAGCTTGTATCGCTTTGGGGCTGTTTACAACAGATGACAGCATAACAACGCCATGCTCTGTGAAGACGAATGGCAAATATTTTGAATATTTTCCTCGCCCAATCTCTAAGGTCGAATTTTTCGACCTTAGAAAATCGTACTCGTCGCGTGTCAATTCAAACATAAAATCGGGCGGAAATCGCTCCATATTTCGTTTGACCGATGCCTTCAAATGCTTCGTTTCCACTCCATACGCTTCCGCTAAATCATGATCCAGCATGACACGCACACCTCTGACTTCATGAATCTTACTCTGAATTTGAATTATTTGTAATTCCATACTGATTAATAATTACGTTTTGTAAAATTATCGCTGCAAAAGTAAGGTATTTTTGCGACATTTACAAATAATTGTCAAAGTTTTTGTGCTCCTCACTCAAAAAAAGTTAATCGACACATTTACTTGGCTAAAATGTTTCAACCAAGTTTCGCCCACTCCTCCATCGCCGCATCCAACTGCTTCTGCTTATCGGCGTGCTGCCACAGCAAATTGGTGTTGGAAGCTCCCTCAGGGGTGCTCAGGATGGCTTCCATGTCGCGAATTTCTTTTTCTAATGCTTCGATTTTCTTTTCAATGTCGGCGATGGATTTTTCCACGCGCTTTTGCTGCTTTTGTTGGTCTTTGCGCTGCTCGTATGATAATGGAACTGAGGCTTTGTCATTGCGGGTTTGACCCGCAATCCTCTCCTCAACACTCCTATTCTTAGCAGGAGGTTGCGGGTCAAGCCCGCAATGACGGACAAACTCACCATTATTTTTTCGCAAAAATTCATAGATGCCGCCGAGATGTTCGCGCACTCGTTGGTTGCCAAATTCATAGACTTTATCGACCAAGCCGTCTAAGAAATCGCGGTCGTGCGATACCACAATCACGGTGCCGTCGAAGGCTTTGATGGCTTCTTTGAGCACGTCCTTTGTGCGCATATCCAAGTGGTTGGTTGGCTCATCGAGGATTAGCAGGTTTACGGGTTCGAGGAGGAGTTTTATCATCGCCAGACGGGTGCGCTCGCCGCCGCTCAGCACGGCTACTTTTTTGTCGCTCGCCTCGCCGCCAAACATAAATGCGCCCAATATGTCGCGGATTTTTGTGCGGATGTCGCCCACCGCCACATTGTCGATGGTTTGAAACACGGTCAATTTTTCGTCCATCAAATCGGCTTGATTTTGAGCAAAGTAGCCGATTTTCACGTTGTGACCCAACTCCAACTTGCCCTCAAACGGAATTTGCGACATGATGCACTTCACGAGCGTGGATTTTCCCTCGCCGTTTTTGCCCACAAATGCCACCTTGTCGCCGCGATTGAGGGTGAAAGTCGCATTTTCAAAAATCAGGTGGTCGCCGTAACGCTTGGCAACGCTTTCCATAATGACCGGATAACTGCCTGAGCGCGGTGCGGGCGGGAATTTCAGTCGCAAGGCTGCCGTATCTTCTTCATCCACCTCCAAGCGTTCGAGTTTTGCCAACTGCTTGATGCGGCTTTGCACCTGCACCGATTTGGATGCCTTGTAGCGGAAGCGTTCTATAAAGTCCTCTGTATCTTCGATTTGCTTGCGCTGATTTTCGTAGGCACGTTGCTGCTGTTCGCGGCGTTCCTTGCGCAGTTCCACATATTTGGAATAATTGACGCGGTAGTCGTAGATTTTGCCCAGCGAAATCTCGACCGTGCGCTGCGTCACATTGTCGATAAACGCCCTGTCGTGCGACACGAGCAGCACGGCGTTGGCTTGGGTGGCAAGAAAATTCTCCAGCCACTGGATGGATTCGATGTCCAAATGGTTCGTAGGCTCGTCCAACAGCAGGATGTCGGGCTTTTGCAACAGGATTTTCGCCAGCTCGATACGCATCCGCCAGCCGCCGCTAAATTCGCCCGTTGGTCGCTCAAAATCGGCGCGTGTGAAGCCCAGCCCCAGCAGCGTTTTTTCGATGTCTGCTTGCCGATTGTCCGCCCCCTCCATCGCGAGGCGTTCGCTGAGGTGGGTGATGTCTTCAATCAATTTTTGGTACGAATCGGCTTCGTAGTCCATCCGTTCCGTCAATTCGGCGTTCAACTTGTCCAACTGCGCCTCCATTTTGATGATATTTTCAAACGCCAAACCGGCTTCCTCGCGCACGGTGCGATGGTCGGAGAGTTGCATCGTCTGCGGCAGATAGCCAACAGTCGCCGTTTTGGGAATGGAAACGTGCCCTTCGGTCGGCTCCTGTTTGCCCGCAAATATTTTAAGGAGCGTGCTCTTGCCCGCCCCATTCTTGCCCACCAGCGCGATATGGTCTTTCTTATCCACCACAAACCCAATGTGGTCTAAAAGCGTAAATCCGCCGAATGCCACTGTTAAATTTTCTACTGAATACAAATTAGTTATGAGTTATGAGTTACAAATTATGGGTGCAAAGGTACGAAAATAACTCATAACTCATAATTCATAACTCGCATCAAAATATACGCCTGCACCTCCGGCGGATAAAATGGTGTGAAGTATCTTTTGCCGTCTTCCAATGTGCGTTCTACTGCTATGATGCCCTTTGCTTTGCCTGTTTCGGTGATGGCGCGTGCGTTTTTGCCGTTTTCGTCAATGATGTTCATCAGCAGACCGTCTTCCACCAAAAAGTCGTTGAGTTTTTTGGCTGTGATGGGCTTGAGGCGGTGATTCATGCGCTCCACATTGATTTTGTCGGCTAAAACGCTGACCGGCACAGGCTCATCGCCGGTGTCAATATCCGACAAATCCGGTTTGGAATCAGTGAGCGCTTCATCGGCTTTTTCTACGCTGTGTTCCGCCAAAAAAGTGTTGATGATGTGCGTGAAGGCGGCGGCATATTGCTGTTGCTTGTGTGCGCCAACGCCCGCCACATTCAAAAATTCTTCTGCCGTGCGGGGCAAAATGCGGCACATATCCACCAAAGAAGTGTCCGGAAATATCACGAATGCCGGCACGTTTTGCGCATCGGCAAGTTGCCTGCGAAGTGCCTTCAATTGCTCCAAAAGTGCGCTGTTGATATTGTAAACCACCGCATCGCGACTTTTGCGTTCCCTTTGAAGTTTCGCATTTTCTTTTTCTATCCGCTCGGCTTTTGCCACCACGTTTTGCTTCATCGCAAGGGGCTTTCGTTGGTACAAAATTTCAGCCGATTTTGCCCCTAATTTGTAGATAGGATATTGGTCGCCGGCAAGTTGTATATAGCCGTTTTCCACCAGAAAATCGAACACTTCGGTGATTTCGCGCTCGCTTTCCGTACATATATTATAGGTGGAAAGCAGGTCAAACCGCCATTGCAACACTTTTGCGCTTTTACTCCCGCGCAATGTGTCGATAATCAGCCCTCTGCCCACCCGTTGCCCTGTTTTGTAGATGCACGAGAGGATTTTTTGCGACAGAATAGTGATGTCCACCACTTCACTTTCACTGTTGCAATTGCCACATTCGCCGCAATGTGCGTCTTTGTCGTGGGCTTCGCCAAAGTAGTTTAAGATGTAGGCTCGCAGGCACAAATTTGTTTTGCAATACGTTTCCATCACGCGCAGTCGCTCTTTGGCTTTGGCTTTCAACTCCTCTTTCACAGCCTCCTCAATGGGTTCTTGTTCCCTGTCGCTGCCATTTTCAATCAACCACTGGTTGGTCATAATATCCTGACCGGAAAACAGTAGCGTACATTCCGCCCGACTGCCATCGCGACCTGCCCGACCGGCCTCCTGATAGTAACTCTCAATGTCTTTGGGCATATTGTAGTGGACGACGTACGCCACGTTCGACTTGTCGATGCCCATCCCAAAGGCATTGGTCGCGACAATCACATTGATGCGGTCGTACAGAAAATCCGCCTGATTTTGCGTCCGCTCGCCCTGCGCCAATCCCGCGTGGTAGGGAGCCGCTTTGATGCCCTGCTCGTTGAGTTTGGCAGCCACTTCATCCACGGCTTTCCGGGTAGAGCAATACACGATGCCATAATCGTTAGGGCGTTTAGCAAGCATCTCAAGCAGTGTTTTAGTCTTATCTTTGGGCGTTTTCACCTCAAAAAAGAGGTTTTTGCGGTCAAAACTGGCAACTACAAATTTAGGGTCGTTGAGCTTCAAAGACGCTAAAATATCCTCTCTCACGCGCTGAGTAGCCGTTGCCGTGAAAGCCGAAACGACAGGGCGCATCTTCAATTGTCCGATGAAAGCGGTGATTTTTGAATAGCTGGGGCGAAAATCCTGCCCCCACTGCGAAATACAATGCGCCTCATCAATGGTCACCATGGAAATCTCCGTGTTTTTGGCATATTCCAAAAAATCAGGTGCGTCCAACCGTTCAGGAGCCACATAAAGCAGTTTATACTGCCCATTTTGTGCCTGACTTAGGATTTCGCGCTGCTCGCCACCCGCCTGCGAACTGTTCAAAAAAGCCGCAGGGATGCCATTCTGTCGCAAAGCCCTAATCTGGTCGTTCATCAGCGAAATGAGCGGCGAAATAACAATGGTGATGCCCTGAAACATCAGCGCGGGCAGCTGAAAGCAAATCGACTTCCCCGCCCCCGTAGGCATCACCGCAAGGCAATCGCGATGCGCCAAAAGCGAATCAATAATCTCGGTCTGATTGTCCCGAAATTGGCTGTGACCAAAATACTCCTTTAATACATGCAGTTTGTCTTCAATTTTTTCCGGCATAATTTTTTGTTTTTTATTATTGTTATTTATGTAGTTTCTTTTTCTTATTGGCTTTCTCAGCCTCCGCTCGTGCCTGCGCAATAGCAATATAGCCAATCGGATTTGGTTTTAGGGTGTTGTTTTTCGCCTCCTGTAATTCTGTCAGAGATTTGCTGAGTATCCCAAGCTGTGTCCGAGTGTCCTCGCTGAAGTTGTTGTAATCGGCAAATGTATCATCAATAGTTGCCGCAAGCCTTTTGACTTCATACTCAAGCATGGTGAGCCTCTCAGCAGGCGGAATTGCCAAAAATTGACGAACAGCAACGAAAGCCCGCATGATGCGCATATTGACTTCGATGGCTGTTTGGGACGTAAGCACGCTACTCAACATGGCAATACCCAATTCTGTAAAGGCGTAGGGCGCATATTTTATATTGGAGCCCCTGCCTTTGTTCAAGGTCACAAATTGTGACCTTGAACATTCTTCGCATGGAGATACTCCATTGCAAGGTACTTTGTTCAAGGTCACAATTTGTGACCTTGAACATTCTACTCCTGACGGCACTGCATTGCAAGGTACTTCGTTCAAGGTCACAAATTGTGACCTTGAACATTCTTCGTCAGTTAGTTGAAACATAAAATCTTCGGGAAACCGTTCGATGTTGCGTTTGACGGCTTGGTTCAACTTTTTGGTTTCAACACCATACAATTGCGCCAAATCGCGGTCAAGCATCACTTTTTGATTTCTGAATGCGAAAATCTTGTTTTGAATTAGAACGAGTTGTGACTCCATTTTGCTAACGGTTATAAATTTTTGCGCAAAGGTAATGCTTTTTTTGACAATAACAACACAAAAGTAAAAAAAAATAAAAAATTTTACTTTGGTGGTATCGTTCGCAAACAAAGCTCATCCAACTGCTCCTGCGCCAACACCGACGGCGCATCCAGCATCACATCGCGACCGGAATTGTTTTTGGGAAAAGCGATGCAGTCGCGGATGGAGTCCAAACCGGCAAAAATTGACACGAAGCGGTCGAGACCGAAGGCGATGCCGCCGTGGGGCGGCGCACCATATTTAAAGGCGTTCATCAGGAAGCCGAATTGCGCCTGCGCCTGCTCGTCGGAAAAGCCCAAAATGGAGAACATTTTTTTCTGTAACTCGCTGTTATGGATACGGATAGAGCCGCCGCCGATTTCCACGCCATTGATGACGATGTCGTAGGCATTGGCGCGCACCTTGCCCGGATTGGTGTCCAAAAGCGGAATGTCTTCGGGCTTCGGGCTTGTAAACGGGTGGTGCATAGCAAAATAGCGTTTCAGTTCGGCATCGTATTCCAAGAGCGGGAAATCCACCACCCAGAGGCAACTGAATTTGTTTTTGTCGCGCAATCCCATGCGTGAACCCATCTCGAGGCGGAGTTCGCCCAACTGCTTTTGCGTTTTTTCGGTGGCACCACAAAGTATGAGCAGCAAGTCGCCGGGCTTCGCTCCGGCACGTTCTGCCCATTTTTTGAGGTCTTCCGGTGCGTAAAACTTATCAACAGACGATTTCAGCGAGCCGTCTGCCTCGTAGCGCACATAAATAAGACCTGCTGCACCGATTTGCGGACGTTTCACAAAATCTGTTAATTCGTCCAACTGTTTGCGTGTGTATCCAGCACAGCCTTCAGCACAAATCGCGGCGATAAATTCAGATGTGTCGAACACACCAAAATTTTTTCCGGCAGTCAGGTCTTTTATTTCTACAAAGGGCATCCCAAAGCGCGTGTCGGGCTTGTCGGAGCCGTACAAGCGCATCGCTTCGGCATACGACAAGCGCGGGAAATCCGCCAAATCAATGCCCTTGATGGTCTTAAACAGGTATTTTGTCAAGCCCTCGAACATATTTAATATGTCTTCCTGCTCGATGAACGACATTTCGCAGTCGATTTGCGTAAATTCGGGCTGACGGTCGGCACGCAAATCTTCGTCGCGAAAGCACTTCACAATTTGGAAATAGCGGTCGAAACCGGACACCATCAGCAACTGTTTCAACGTCTGTGGCGACTGCGGAAGGGCGTAAAACTCGCCCGGATTCATCCGCGAAGGCACCACAAAATCGCGCGCCCCTTCGGGCGTGGAGCCAATCAGGACGGGCGTTTCCACTTCGAGAAATTTTTGGTCGTTGAGGTAGCTCCGCGTGGCAAATGCCATTCGGTGGCGCAGTTCGAGATTGGCGCGAACAGCCGTGCGGCGCAAATCCAGGTAGCGGTATTTCATCCGCAACTCGTCGCCGCCGTCCGTGTCGTCTTCGATGGTGAACGGGGGGATTTCCGATGGGTTGAGCACGGTGAGCGTGGATGCCGTGATTTCGATGTCGCCGGTTGGGATATTCGCGTTTTTGTTCGAGCGTTCGGTCACTTTTCCGACCACCTGAATCACCCATTCGCGCCCCACTTTCGCCGCCTCGTCGCACAGAGCGGCGTTTTGTTCGTTGTTGAACACCAGCTGAGTGATGCCGTAGCGGTCGCGCAGGTCAATAAAAATCATCCCGCCCAATTTGCGTGCTTTTTGCACCCATCCGGCGAGGGTCACCTCTTCGTTTAAGTTTGCGAGGCGGAGTTCGCCGCAGTTTTTTGTTCTATACATAGCTGTAATAATGAATTATTCAAATGGCTGCAAAGGTACAAAAATTTAAATTATTTCCCCTGCCCACAATTTTTGTAAAAAGATGCTCCACGGATAAAGCATAATGTCATCCACTAAACGCGGGTACGGGTCGTTGGAAATCAGTATTTTATGCTTCACATTGTATTCCTCGGAAAAAGCTTTCAGTCCTCTCAAATGTCGTGGATTGGCTTGCGTTGTCGATTTTACTTCTATCGCCACCTCGTGGTCGCCAAGCACAAAATCAATCTCTAACTGTGAGGCTGTCCGCCAATAATAAATCGGATAATTGATGTCGGAATAGCGACTGTGTGCATAAATTTCCTGATAAATGAAATGCTCGAAAGCTTTCCCGAAAAGTTCCGTTCCAAATTCTATTTTTCCCCTGTTGAGCAGCGAATTAGCTATGCCCACATCAAAGAGATAAAATTTAGGCGCAGAAATCACACGCCGTTTGGGACGTTTCTGAAACGAAGGTAAATACCGTCCCAAAAGCGTTTCTTCCAAAATCTGAAAATAGGCCTTCACCGTCGGAACACTGACTCCGGCATCAGTCGCAATATTGGTATAGATGACCATTTCGCCGTTGGTAAGAGCCGCCACTTCGAGAAAACGCCCAAAAGCAGGAATATCCCGCACTTGCGCTTCGGTTGCAATTTCATCGCGTAAATAGCTACCAATATATGCCGACAACATTTTTTTTGCATTCGTTGCAGAATAAAGTCGCGGCAATAACCCATTATTTAATGCGCGCAACAAATCAAAGTCAGGAATTTCGGCACTTATCAACGGATAAAGTTCATACCGTAAAGCTCTACCACCCAATAAATTAACACCGGCGCGTGAAATTTTTCGAGTGCTTGAACCGCTCATGATAAATCGGATATCTTTATTCACAATCATCCAATGAATTTCGTTTAGTAATTGAGGCAAAAGTTGAATTTCATCAATGACAACTGTCCGAATAGAGCTATCAGCCTCAATCATTTCACGAATGAGCGAAGGATTATTGAGCAATTTATTATAGTCGCTATTGAGTAATAAATCGAACAATAACGCATCGGGGAAAAGTTTTTTAATCAAAGAACTTTTTCCTGTTTGTCGCGCACCCCAAATAAAAACACTCTCATTCTCGGAACCTTCCAAAACCTGCTTTCTGCTATACATATCTTTGTTTTTTTAGTTTCGTACTTTGCGATTATCATGATAATTTAAAGTAGTACTTTAAATTATCATGATAAACTTGAATTAGCACTTTAAATTATCATGATAAATCTAAAGTACCACTTTAAATTATCATGATAAATTCGAAGTGCAAAGGTAGTAAAAATTATTATTAAACACATACTTAATCCAACATTGCTAATCCGGATAGCGAATAATTGGCAGCAAAAAAGCATCACCGGCGATTCAGCACGGTGATGCTTCCAAAATTTTTACAAGCGAATTTTCAATCACATTGTCATTACAATTTGTGTGCGCCATCTTTGATGACCACATCATAGACTTTCGGCTTGATGCCAAACTTCTTTTCGTAGGCTGCGGAGGCTGTTTTTACAAAATCAGCCACTTTCCCGTCTTTCACCAAGTTGATGGTGCAACCGCCGAAACCGCCTCCCATCACGCGCGAACCGGTGACGCCGACTGCTTTCGCTTGGTCGTTCAAAAAGTCCAATTCGGGGCAACTCACTTCGTATTTTTTGCTCAGTCCGGCGTGCGTTTCGTACATTTTTTTGCCCACCGTTTCGTAATCGCCCTTTTTGAGGGCTTCGCAGGTGTCGAGGAGGCGTTGAATTTCTTCAATCACAAACTCTGCTCGCATGTAATCTTCTGCGCTGACTTGCGTTTTCACCTCTTTCAGCCAATCCAAATTGGCGTCGCGGAGCAATTTCACTTCCGGATGCTTCTTTGCGATGGCTTCCACCACACGTTCGCACGATTCGCGGCGTTTGTTGTATGCCGAAGATGCCAATTCGTGTGTCACACAAGTGTTTAGCAACACTAATTGGTAGCCTTTCGGGTCGAACGGCACATATTGATGTTCCAGCGAACGGCAATCCAAACGAATCAGCGACCCTTCTTTGCCCATGCAGGACGCGAACTGGTCCATGATGCCACATTTCACGCCCACATAATTGTGCTCGGTGGCTTGTCCGATAGTCGCCAACTCCTGACGGGTGAATCCCAATTGGTATTGGTCGTTCAGCGCAAAGCCTACCGCGCTTTCCAACGCCGCCGAAGATGACATTCCGGCACCCAGAGGCACATCGCCCGCGATGACTACGTCAAATCCGGGAACGGTTTTGCCGCGCTTGAGCATCTCACGAGCCACGCCGAAGATGTATTTGGCAAAGCCTTCCTGCGGTTTGTCTTTTTCTTCCAAGCCAAACTCCGAAGCCTCGTTCAAATCTGCCGCGAATGCACGCACTTTGTTCGTCCCATTAGGCTTGACAACGGCATAAATAGCCTTGTCGATAGCACCCGGCAACACGAAACCGCCATTGTAGTCGGTGTGTTCGCCAATCAAATTGATACGACCAGGCGAAGCATAAGCCACGCCGCCATCGCCAAACTTCTCCTTAAAAACCTGTTGCGTTTTCTCTTTCATAATACTCTTTTACCTTGCACCTTTTACCCTACACTTTATTGTACGGTGCCTTTAATTTTTACTTGCAATGTTTGTGGTTCGCCACTGGTGGAGATGGTCACCTCTTTGCTGAACGAACCCGGGCGACCGGCTGTGTTGTAAACTACAGCGATTTCACCTTTTTGCCCTGCTTCGATGGGTGTTTTTGTCCACGAAGGAACGGTGCAACCACAAGTTGTCCGCACATTAGTAACCAACACCGGCCCATCCGTGTTGTTGGTTACAACAAACGTTGTTTTAATTTCCCCTGCCTCCGGCACGATACCGAAGTCATGCACCAAACGGTCAACAGACACCACTTTTTGAGCATCATCTGCTGTTTGAGCAACAGCCGCTGTGCTGAACATGGTAAGTCCTGCAACGGCAATAGCCGTCAATACGATAAATCTCTTCATACACTTTATATTTTTAAATTTATATTTCGCTTAAACGGCGCAAAGGTATGAATTATTTTTGGATTGACAAAATCCCTGTTTCACTCTATCTTTTTATAAAAAATGAAGACTTGCCAACCTTCTTTGCCTTTGAAATTGGTGAGTTGCTCCAATGCTTTGACGTAGCCGACCGAATTTTCTTTGATTGTTTCTATTATTTCGGTGTCGCCTGAGCCGTCGGATTTTTCGGAGGTGCGAATAATCATGTCCGAAGTGATGTTGGATCCGTTGAAAAAGCGGCTTGCTTGCGACATTGCTTTCACGGAAGCCACCCTGTTCATCGCACTTTCGTTCGGCTGTTTGGATGTGTCCAGCGACAGCACCGAAAGCAGATAGGTGTGGTCGTAATCATCCACCACGCGCACGCCTTCAAAGGGAGCATTTTCATACATCCTTTTCAGAAAATTTGTCAATGCCGTCTTTTCTTCGTTGTAGCTTTGGGCAAAGCCACTGACGAAGAAAAGCGGCAATAGACTCAAAATTAGGAATTTTTTCATTGCTTAATACCTAATTTTTCTGCTAATTTTGCATCGCAATCATCCTTGTCATACCTATGGTCTAATGCCCATTGGTATGTGACCTTTTTATCAAAGTCTGCAAACTTAAAGTCTGCAAAAACCTGATTAAAAAGGTTTTCTGCCTGCTGTTTTGCTTCAGGGCTGCCTTCGCCTGTTTTTGCCCAGCAAAATAGCCAGCACACACTTTGTGCAGGAACACAGCTTTTGACTTCGTTGTCCCAATGTCCAACTGATGCGCTTTGAAATGTTGCGTGATTTACTCCATTGAGTACCTCCCACTGTTTGTCTTTTAACTTAAACATAATCTTTTAATTTTTAAAAATTTATTAATATTTTCTTGAAATCTCAAATTTTGAATACTTTGATATATCTGCCTTAGGAATTGTTAATGTCAAATCCCAAAGATAGCAAACTAATTTGTTCCCCTCCTTAAATAATTTATCTTTGAATATATGGGGTATAATTATTATTTTCTCCTCCTTAATAATAGTACTCTTCTCCTTAATAATAATACTCCCGCTGCGTCTAGTCATATAACCATAATAAGGGGTAACAGCCTTCGTAAGCAAATTTGTATATGCATACTCATATGCTCTTGCGGCAGGGCCATAGAAAATTCTTTTGGTATTTTCTATCATAGAAATAGTTCCAATATTGTCGGTTATTTTAAAGTTGGAAATTGCAGTACGAAAAATTGAATCCAACTTTGGCTCCGACCCCGGCTTCAACTGTTTTGCATAATCCATGTTGTCTCGCGTACCCTTGTCCACATTTGATTGCTTTGATAAATCCCCACGGCTCTCCCTCGGGAAATCGGTATCGGTATCGATATCTAATGGCGACATCGCGGTAGCAAATGACCTTAAAAAACACACATCTTCCTCTCGGCACTCCTTACAAGGATCACCTTCGTTATACAGAATAGACGAAGAACTGCTTTTAGTATAGATTTCAAGATCGCGTGCGCCACACCAATACAACTCTAAACAACTGATTACTCCCATCGGTTTTATAAATTTCCTCTTTATACAGTTTTTTTGACAACCACCAGGCCACTGATGTGGAATATCAGTTGAATAATTGCCTAATGCGACTTTGTTTACCGGAAGTCCAATTTTCTCATATTCTTTCACCTCTTCTGCGGTTAAAGACAAGGATTTTAATGTCTTCAACACGAGATTATTGGCTAACTCCGTATTGTTGTTGTAAATCACTTTTACACGGGATTTCATATCGTAATTG
>BBRT01000241.1 GCA_001417715.1 Candidatus Symbiothrix dinenymphae | reverse complement strand
AAGAAGGACGGCGCGTATACGATTCCAAACGGCGTAAAAGTTATTTGCGATTATGCGTTCAGCTGTTCTTCCGGCTTGACGGCGGTCACAATACCGGGCAGCTTTGTATCTATTGAGGACGGGGCGTTTAATATGACCGGCTTGACCGAAGTGACGATTCCTAACGGCGTAACAGACGTCGGAAGCGCGGTATTTTGGCGTTGCGGCAAACTGACATCCGCCACAATATCAAAAAGCGTGACAACTATCGGGAGTTTGGCGTTTGAGGATTGCCCGCTGTTGGCTACCGTAGTCAGTTTGAATCCTGCGCCTCCGGTTGTCGGTTCGATTCACCGCGGCCGCGGTATGTTCTCCCAATCCTCCGGTCTTATCAGCAACGCTGTTCTATATGTCCCGAAAGACTATATGAACGTTTACCGTCGGAAACTGGGGTGGAATAATTTTCGGAAGATAATGCCGATAGAGAAGTAACGGATAAGCGAGAGATACATCGGTGTAAAGAATAAATCAGCGGGCTTTCGTCCGCCCGAAAGATTGATTAAGAGCAAGAGCGATTCAATCAATCCGTCCCGCGCTGACGGGGCGCGGCGCAATGTATATTTGCTATATCGAGACGGCGGGCGGGGCGGAGGGGCGGGGGATTGACGCTTAACCTAATCTATA
>BBRT01000240.1 GCA_001417715.1 Candidatus Symbiothrix dinenymphae | reverse complement strand
GGCAGTAGTGGATAAAATTCACGCTGAGGCGTTGAAAAAGGGCAACAGCCCCGAACTCATCAAGGCAATGATTTACCGGCTGAAGTATCAATCGGCGATTGACCACACGGAGGTTGCAGACAAATTGGCAGAGGTGAAAACATTTGCCGATGCAGATAAAAACAAGGTGGAGCAGGCGGTGTTGTATTCGCTACTGGCAGAGTTTCAGTTACCAGTTACCAGTTACCAGTTACCATCCGTCATTGCGGGCTTGACCCGCAATCCCCTGTCAAATAATGAGTTGTGGTTGAAATCTGTTTTGCCTGCTCGCGAGTTGCAGACGACTCCTGCTGCTGCATATCAAGGATTGCTGACGGATACGGCTATGTACCTCACTATGTACGATGTGCTACTGCAGCGGGCTATTGAGCGGTTGCCGCAGAATGATAATCAGGCAATAATTGATTCGCTTTATCAGCAGTGGATTAAGTTTCGGAAGACGGATACGGCACATCCGCGGGCTTTGTTGATGGTGACGTTGGACTATTTGAGTTTCTATCAACGGGCGAAAAATACCGATGCAGACAACACCTATTATATACATTCGCTGGATTCGTTGCAACGAGAATATGCTGCAAAGGACTTTGTTGTGGAGGTTTTGCATCGGCATGCTGAGTATTATCAGGGGG
>BBRT01000239.1 GCA_001417715.1 Candidatus Symbiothrix dinenymphae | reverse complement strand
ATATTATTCAATCTAATCAGAATGTTACAATTGTAGAAATTGCGCAAATGCTCAATATATCTACAACTGCAACAGAAAATAATATCAAAAAGCTAAAATCGCTCGGCATTCTTTCGCGCGAAGGTGCTGACAAAAACGGCTATTGGAAAATTCATATCTAATTTAGCAGCAAAAAACAAGCGTAATCACTTGCCTTTGTAACTTTCTTGCTCTTGCCGGATTGTTTTCAAAATATCTTCGCCTGTGCCGATGCGGTAGCCTTCGTAGGAGTAGATGATGCCTCCGGTGCGGGTCAGATAGACTGTGAGCGGGAAATTGTCGCCAAAATCCATTTGCAGTGCGCCGGTGGTGGCTTTGAGCAGTGCGCGGTCGGCATCCGAAGCCCACGCGGTTTGTGCAGGCAAGCCATTGAAGACGGAGGCATCGAACGCATCGCTTTGTTTGTCGCTCGGAATCATCAGCAGCACTCCCCCACCCCACTCTTCCAATGCGGTTTGCACTGCCGGGAGGTCTTGCAGGATGTGTTTGGATGGCTCTTTGCTCGGGTCAACGAAGCAGAGCATCAATCCCTTGTCGTGCGACCAATCTTTCAATGTTGTTTTCTTGCCACCGTTCAACACCACAATCGAGTTCATATCCACAATGCCCTTCACAAACAGTCTGCTGGTCAC
>BBRT01000238.1 GCA_001417715.1 Candidatus Symbiothrix dinenymphae | reverse complement strand
ATAAATATTACCTGTTTCTGAAGCCCTTCTTCGTTTTCTAAAAAGCAAATCCGTAAGTTTTATTCTTCCTTCCAAAACTGCAATTATATCTACGCCGTCCATAATAATGATAGATTTAAAATAAGCATCAATAGCATCTTTCGTTACTCCATCAATTGTTACAAATAATCCAACAGCTGTTTTAAATTTAGTTTCAACTTTATGACAAAAGTCCGCTAAATCATTTCTGTCGACTTGCTTTGCCCATTTTGCCTCAAGTATAAAATCGGAACCTTGAAAAGTAAATGCACCATCTATTTGCTCTCCTTGATTTTTAAAAGAACCTTTGGGGTCTAACTCATACAACAGAAAAATATCATGTAGCAAGGTTTCAAGCGCATATCCTCTTTTTTGAAAATTGTTTTCAGAAACAAGTTGATAAAATCTTTCTTTTAAAACTAATAGTTCTGCATCTAATGATTTTACAATCTTAATTTTTTTCTCTGATTCTATTTTTCTGCTATTAGATTCTTCTTCTTCTTTAGATAATTGTATATAGCCCTTTGTGCAATTTCGCAATTTGAGTACAGACTCTCTTGCCTTTTTTGCTTTTGACCCATCTTCATCCCAGTATTTCAAATTACTAAAATCGTTAAAATCACTAACTGCTACTAACAATCCTTTTAAATCTTCAAAAAAAATATCCTGTCGAGTACTCATTCTATTGATTAATTCTTTTACAATTTCCCTTTTCGTAACATTGGCATTATTCCAATCTAACGTTGAAATAATTTGATTATTTTCTAATGTTAATTTTAGAAAATCTCGCAAATCTTCTTTCTTCCAAAAAATTACTGAAAGGGCTTCTCGTAAAGCAAGAATAGCTTGAGGTGATATTTTTTTAGAGTGGCTCATGAGATATGTATTTTGCTATTTTAATATAAAGTTCCCGCCCTATAAAATATAAGACAGGAACTTTATCTAACTATTTTTATTTCACCTCCTCAAAATCCACATCCTGCACCTCATCGCCACCGGATGCCTGACTTTGACCGCCACCGCCGGCATTAGCATTCGCTTGCTGCCTTGCCTGGTCAAACGGATTGCCACCCATACTGGCGAAGGGGTCGCCTGCGGCTCCTGCAAACGGGTTGCCGCCTGCGCCTGCGTTGGCGTACATCGCTTGGCTGGCGGCTTGGAAGGCTGTGTTCACTTCCGCTATGCCTGCTTCGCAGCCTGCGAGGTCTTGACTCTTGTGGGCTTCTTTCAGCTTGCTTAGGGCGGCTTCTATGGGCGGTTTTTTGTCTGCCGGAATTTTTTCGCCCAAGTCTTTCAGTTGTTTTTCCGTTTGGAAAATCACGCTGTCGGCTTTGTTCAGGCTGTCGATTTTTTCCTTTTCCTTTTTGTCCGATTCGGCGTTAGCGGCTGCTTCGTCCTTCATGCGTTGGATTTCGGCGTCGCTCAAGCCGCTGGAGGCTTCTATGCGGATGCTTTGTTCTTTGCCTGTTGCCTTGTCTTTGGCGGACACGCTCACTACGCCGTTGGCATCAATGTCGAACGTTACTTCAATTTGAGGTACGCCTCGCGGAGAAGGCATGATGCCGTCCAAGTGGAATTTGCCGATGGTTTTGTTTTGACTTGCCAGCGGACGTTCGCCTTGCAGGACGTGAATTTCCACCGAAGGCTGGTTATCGACCGCTGTCGTAAACGTTTCCGACTTCTTGATGGGGATGGTCGAGTTGGCTTCAATCAACTTGGTCATCACGCTACCCATCGTTTCGATGCCCAACGAGAGCGGGGTTACGTCCAAGAGCAACAGACCGCCCAAATTGCTGTCGCCCGCCAAAATACCGCCCTGAATGGCTGCACCAACGGCTACCACTTCGTCAGGATTCACGTTCTTACTCGGCTCTTTGCCAAAAATCTGCTTCACCTTATCCTGAATGGCGGGGATACGGGTCGAACCACCCACGAGGATGACTTCATTCACGTCTTTTGCCGAAATGCCCGCGTCCTTCAACGCCTTTTCGCACGGTGCAACGGTTTTTTGAATCAGGGCATCTGCCAACTGTTCAAACTTCGCGCGGGTCAGGGTTTTCACCAAATGCTTCGGCATACCGTCCACAGGCATAATGTAGGGCAGGTTGATTTCCGTTGAGGCGGTGCTCGAAAGTTCGATTTTCGCCTTTTCAGCGGCTTCACGGAGGCGTTGCATCGCCATCGGGTCTTTGCGCAGGTCAAGCCCTTCATCGTTTTGAAACTCGGATGCCAACCAGTCCACAATCACGTTGTCGAAGTCGTCGCCCCCCAAGTGGGTATCGCCATTGGTCGATTTCACTTCAAACGCGCCGTCGCCGATGTCCAGAATTGAAATATCGAACGTGCCGCCACCAAGGTCGAACACCGCGATTTTCATATCCTTATCCGTCTTTTCCAAGCCGTAAGCCAAAGCCGCCGCCGTTGGCTCGTTCACGATACGTTTCACCTTCAAGCCTGCAATTTCGCCCGCCTCAATCGTCGCTTGACGTTGAGAATCAGAGAAATACGCCGGCACCGTGATTACCGCTTCGTCCACCGAAAGCCCCAAATAGTCCTCAGCCGTTTTCTTCATTTTCTGAAGCACGATGGCTGAAATTTCCTGCGGCGAAAACTTGCGACCGTCAATTTCCACCCGTGGGGTGTTGTTGTCGCCTTTCGCCACCTTGTACGACACGCGCTTCACTTCCGCCGTCACTTGGTCAAACGTTTCGCCCATAAACCGTTTAATCGAATAAATCGTTTTCGTAGGGTTTGTAACCGCCTGACGCTTAGCAGGGTCGCCCACTTTGCGCTCGTTTCCAACAAATGCCACGACTGAAGGGGTCGTCATTTTTCCTTCGCTGTTAGGGATTACCACAGGCTTGCCACCTTCCATGACCGCCACACACGAGTTGGTCGTTCCCAAGTCAATTCCAATAATTTTTCCCATTTCTTTAAATTTTTAATTGTTTTTACTTTGTTATTTTCCCGATAAAGAGCAAACGCCGTGCCAAAGGGAAAAAAACAAGAGTGCCTGACATTTTGTCAGGCAACTCCACAAGGAAGCAAAAATTGTCTGAACTTTGATTTTCGTATGATTTTTGTGATTTGTATGATTTTTGTTGTCTGAACTGTGATTTTAAGATGATTTTTATGATTTGTATGATTGTTTTGAATCATATAAATCATACAAATCACCTTAAAATCACAGTTCAGATGATTTTTATGATTGTTTTGAATCATACAAATCATAAAAATCATCTTAAAATCACAGTTCAGATTACTTCTTCACCACTTTCAAAGCCTCAATAGGCGTGAAATTTTGCCCTTTGTTGCCTGTTTATTTTTTCCCTGAACGGACTCTTTTTCAAGCGCATGACGAGATAGGCTTTGTATTCTTCAAAGCTCATGTCTTTTGTGTCGGCGTATATATTAGCCTGAATGTCGTTTTTCATCCTGACACAGTCAAAATCTTTTTTAATCGTTTCCATATATTATCAAATCTTTGGGGTTTCTAATCTCGATGGTGGCGTATCCTTTTTTCAAATTTACGCCGTTATATCCTTTTATTTTGTCCAAATTTACAATGTGTTTGAAGTTCCAACTTGCTAACACATCCACTTTGTTTATTGTGGCAATGGCTATATGTCGGCAGTCTTCTAAGCTCGTTTTGCCAACCACTTTTTCGGCGATGTAACTGTTAGCAAGTTCTCTGGCATCATCTGTCAAAAGAACATACTCAAAACAATCTTCATCGTAAGTATCTAACAACTCCCGTATATGCGGTGGGGCATCCTCCAACTCACTATACAACACTTCCGAAACCACAAAGATAATTTCTTTGTTTCGCATCCGTTCAAATAACGCTTGCGTTTCTTTGGCAAATTCTGTATCAAAAAATCCGCCAACGATGGATGTGTCAATATATATTCTTTGTTTCACGAGGCAAAGGTACGAAAAAATATTGATATATGTAGTTTGTCTGAATCAGGATTTTCAGGATGAAAGGATTGGCAGGATTATTGAATAATCCTGTCAATCTTTTTGTCTGAACTTTGATTTTCGTATGATTTTAGTGATTTTTATGATTGTTTTGAATCATACAAATCATTAAAATCATCTTAAAATCACAGTTCAGATAATTTTTATGATTGTTTTGAATCATATAAATCATAAAAATCATCTTAAAATCACAGTTCAGACGAACATCATGGTAGAGACGTGGCGCGCCACGTCTCTACTGCTTCACCACTTTCAAAGTCTGCTCACCTATCTGCAGCAAATACACACCATTTGGCTCGCCTGACAAATCTATGCGGTTTTCGCGGGTTGTTTGCAGCAATTCACCTTTCAGGTTGTGCACTTTGATTTCTGCACCGTTGGCGTTGTTTACAGACACTACGCCGTTGGTGGGGTTGGGATATGCCTCCGGAGAACGAACGGTTCCGCTGTTGTTTTCACATGCTGTCAATTGCGTCTGCAAAGTTGCAATTTGAGCTTGCAAATCGGCAACTTCAGTCTGCAACGTAGTCTTTTCAGTTTGCAATGCAGTTATTTGCCCTTGCTTGCTTGTGCTGTCTGTTTGCAGAGTACTTATATGTGTTTGCAATGCAGATTTTTCAGTTTGCAATGCAGTTATTTGCCCTTGCTTGCTTGTGCTGTCTGTTTGCAGAGTACTTATATGTGTTTGCAATGCAGATTTTTCAGTTTGCAAGGTAGTTATCTGCCCTTGCTTGCTTGTGCTGTCTGTTTGCAGAGTACTTACATGTGTTTGCAATGCAGATTTTTCAGTTTGCAAGGTAGTTATCTGTCCGTGCTTGGTTGTGCTGTCTGTTTGCAGAGTACTTATATGTGTTTGCAATGCAGATTTTTCAGTTTGCAAGGAAGTTATTTGCCCGTGCTTGGTTGTGCTGTCTGTTTGCAGAGTACTTATATGTGTTTGCAATGCAGATTTTTCAGTTTGCAATGCAGTTATTTGCTCTTGCTTGGTTGTGCTGTCTGTTTGCAGAGTATTTACATGTGTTTGCAATGCAGATTTTTCAGTTTGCAAGGTAGTTATTTGCTCTTGCTTGGTTGTGCTGTCTGTTTGCAAAGTATTTACATGTGTTTGCAATGCAGATTTTTCTGTTTGTAAGGTAGTTATTTGCTCTTGCTTGCTTGTGCTGTCTGTTTGCAGAGTATTTACATGTGTTTGCAATGCAGATTTTTCTGTTTGTAAGGTAGTTATTTGCTCTTGCTTGGTTGTGCTGTCTGTTTGCAGAGTATTTACATGTGTTTGCAATGCAGATTTTTCTGTTTGTAAGGTAGTTATCTGCTCTTGCTTGCTTGTGCTGTCTGTTTGCAGAGTATTTATATATGTTTGCAATGCAGATTTTTCTGTTTGCAAGGTAGTTATTTGCCCGTGCTTGCTTGTGCTGTCTGTTTGCAGAGTATTTACATGTGTTTGCAATGCAGATTTTTCTGTTTGCAAGGTAGTTATCTGTCCGTGCTTGCTTGTGCTGTCTGTTTGCAGAGTATTTACATGTGTTTGCAATGCAGATTTTTCTGTTTGTAAGGTAGTTATCTGTCCGTGCTTGGTTGTGCTGTCTGTTTGCAGAGTATTTACATGTGTTTGCAATGCAGATTTTTCTGTTTGTAAGGTAGTTATCTGTCCGTGCTTGGTTATGCTGTCTGTTTGCAGAGTATTTACATGTGTTTGCAATGCTGATTTTTCACTTTGCAAGGTAGTTATTTGCCATTGCTTGCTTGTGCTGTCTGTTTGCAGAGTACTTACATGTGTTTGCAATGCAGATTTTTCAGTTTGCAATGCAGTTATCTGACCGTGCTTGCTTGTGCTGTCTGTTTGCAAAGCGGCAATTCTCTCTTGCGAGGCAGTACTATCTACCTGCAAATCGGCTATATGTGCCTGCAACCCACTGATGTAGGATGACACATCAATCCATTTGGCATACAGCGTTATGTTGCTTGTTACCACGTCTGTTGCAAAGTTCCATACATTGGTGCAACTTGTTTCCTTGTACCAGCCGCCAAAAACGGCATCCGATTTAGTAGGTGCAGTGGGCTGCGCTGCTTTGCAGGCTTGTACCACGAGTTGTAAGTCAACCGCAGTGCCGCCTTGTGAATTAAACATTACATTGTATACACCCACTATTGTTCCAAAATTCTTCCATATATTGGCGGCTTGGTAGGCGGCAAGAGAACCGGCGGGTACGTAGAGAGTATCGCTACCTATAGATACACCATTGAATACACTACTTTCTATGGTTTGTGGCACAGGGTTCAGGTTGGTTACGCCGGTTAGTCTGGAGCAACCATAAAACGCATCAAGACCAATGTTGGTAACACTGCTGGGAATAGTAACAGAGGAAAGGCTACTGACATCAAAAGCATCCTGTCCAATGTGGGTAACACTATTAGGAATGGCAAAAGAGCCTTGTTTCCCCGCAGGATATGCAACTAAAGTGGTTTGATTTTTGTTGTAAAGCACTCCATCTACTGAACAATATTGTGCATTGGCGGCATCTACATTGATGGTAGTTAGCCCTCTGCAAGTTATAAACGCATACACCGCAATGTTCGTAATACCACTGGGAATGGTAACAGTGGTAAGAGCGTTGCAATAGCGAAAAACACAACGCCCAATACTTGTAACGGTATTAGGAATGGTAACAGAGGTGAGGTTGCTGCAACGGTAAAAAGCATACTCTCCAATGCGTGTAACACCTTCATTAATGACCACCGTCTTAATGGCAGTTCGGTCAGCATACCAAGGCGCAGTGTCAGAATCTTCCCTATAATCCAGCATTGCCCCCGTCCCGCTAACGGTGAGAACACTGTCATCAGTGAGCACTACCGTGGTACTTCCTGAAGTCCACGTTGCTGCATTCGCAGCACCGGTGCCAAGCAGCAATGCTGCGACACAAAAACCAAGTAGTTTTTTCTTTTTCATAACTCTTTTATTTTAAAATATTATTATTACACACGAAAAAGTCGCACCACTAACAAGAGGTTGAATCCCCTTGCTGATGCAACTGATAATTTTTGTTGAATGAATTTTAAAAATTTTGCTTGCCATCGTTCTAAAAGTTTATGGACTAAACTCTTAATCTCGTCGGCAAACTATAAGCGTGTAACTGCTCGTGAATGCCTATTTGCAAACAACTGGCTCTGGTAAACCTTTTTCTCCTAAATAAGCCCGAACAATTCACGCACCAGCGTGAACTTTCGCAACTCATTCTCGGAGAAATGTACCAGATTTCGTTGTTTGCGAGAATAAGAGCGTAAAAGCCCTGCATCAGTATTTTATAATTCTAACTTTTCATTTTATGTTGTTTTATTTCTTTGTTCAACGCGGCAAAGGTAAGCATTATTTTTGAACTACCAAATATTTTTTTTTACTTTTACCTTGCCGCCCAACAAACATTTTTGAATATTTTTCACTAAAAATTCAAATTTAATTTTGCAGCAATAACTATAAATTCCAAAATAAAACCTTACCTTTGCCACGTATCAAAAAACAGTTCAATGAAATATTTTTTATTTATTGATGAGTGTGGCGACCAAAATTTAGCGAGTTTTGATTTCTCATTTCCTATATTTACCTTGTGTGGCATTCTTACTTAACGGCATAATGCAAGATAGCCATTACACCATTGTTGCATGCTCGATACTGAAAGAGCCTTACATAAGAAAATATGGACGGCTTGCAAATTGGCTTTCGTTCCTTGTCCCGCAGGGACAGCACTTTATTAACCGTAGGCTTCAGCCTACGGGAGTGACGGAGCCCACACTCCAAAGTCCCGCATGGGACGACACATTGTTATTCTGCAAAATTGCACCCATCTCAAGTGCCGTCCCATGCGGGACTATGAGGTTGTCGTCATTCTCGTACCGTAAGCTAAAGCATACGGTTAATAAAGTGCTGTCCCTGCGGGACACAGATAGCCGCATTGTGCTGTCTCTGCGGGACAAGGAACGAAAGCCAAGTGGTATGATTGCGGATAATCATATAAAAAAAGAGTACCTGTCATAAACAGAAACCCTTTTTCAACCGGGGACACCCCAGTCCATTTTCAACCACTTTTTAACGTGATCTTCGACATATCTGCTGCAAAGGTACGGTTACTATACAGCACCTCCCCACAGCGGACTAAAAAAAAACGAATCATCCTGAACTTTAAATACTAAACCGACACTTTTCCCGTTATAGTAATATGGGAGATATAATGGACATAGAGATTTTAGTGAAGACATTGATTGCGGAGGTTCGAACTTTACAAAAGGAGAATGAGCTTCAAAAAAAAGCAATTGCGATTCAAGAAAAGGAGATAGCCGACTTACGCGCACGCTTGTCCCGTTATGAGCACCCTAAAACCAGTCAGAATAGCCATCTTCCTTCCAGTAAAGACCCTATCGGCACCCAAAAAGTGAACCTTCGCCAAAAGACCGGTCGTCCGGTTGGCGGTCAAAAAGGACATGTAGGCAAAACGCTGACGATGCAAAAACCGGATGAGATAATTGACCTTTGTTCCGATTTTTGCACTCATTGTGGGGCGGATTTGTCCGCAGAGGAAGCAAGCGTGTTGGAAGTTCGTCAAGAAATAGACCTTCCGCCCATTCGTCCCATAGTGAAAGAATATCACAAAATGCGTAAGGTTTGCCAATGTGGTTGGGTTAATGATGGTGAATTTCCGGTAGGGGTTAATTCCAGGATTAGCTATGGTTCCGGCGTTGAAGCTGCCGTCACCTATTTCAATATCCGTCAGCGGCTTCCTTACCAAAGGCTGACCGATACGATGAACGAGTTTTGTGGACTATCTATGTCCCCCGGCACCATCGGTAACATTTTAGACCGCATGGTATATCGCACATCTCCGGCTTTCGAAACCATCAGACTTGGTCTTACCACAAGTCCTGTTATTGGGGCAGATGAAACAACGTGTTCTGTCAATGGAAAAACAATGTGGGCGTGGGTGATTCAAAACAAGCAGCTCACATACATCAAAGCGGGACTTACGCGCAAAAAAGAAGAGTTTGAGAAAATGATGCCGGAGGGACTTCCGATGTCAGTGCTTGTAACAGATTGTCTAGCCGGCTATTTTAGTGCCAATGTCAAAACGCATCAAATATGCACTTCTCATATTCTACGCGACCTGATTTATGCTTCCCAGTTGTACGCAAACCAGACTTGGAGCAAACGAATGAAAAAACTGATTTTGGATGCCCTACAACTGAGAAAAGATGCAGTCGGAAAAATAGATACAACCCACATCCAAAAACGACTGCAAGTCTTAATTGATGAACCGATTGACACGGCACACGAAAAAATCAAAGCCTTGCAAAAGCGACTAATAAAGTATCGGGATTACCTCTTTTACTTTCTTGAAGATGAGAATGTGCCTCCGGATAACAATGCTTCGGAGCGAGCAATACGGGCATTTAAAATCAAACTCAAGAACTCCGGTTGTTTCAGGTCTCTGACCGGTGCTCAAGGCTTTGCCCAACTACACTCCATTGCTGATACTGCATGCAAAAATGGTCAGTCGCCATTACTTGCCTTTCAAATAGCCGCAACCATCAGGTAGCGGGACAACTGTCTTCTCTAACATCGCAGGTAAAAACAGACAATCGGCATCACCTGCTTTCCTGTTGACTTAAGCCCGGTGCTGTATAGTAACAAGGTACGACATTATTTTCAATCCACCAAATATTTTTGATTTTTGCCCAGCCCGCCGCGAATAATGAATAATTTTGCACTTATGGCAACCGCACCAAAATTACGGAAACCAACTACCCCGTATGGGGTACAATTTTGATAACCCCGTACAAGCGATAGCGCAGTGCGGGGTGCGCAGTACGAACCGCCACCACCACACCGGAACAAGGAGGCAATCATTTCAATCCAATGCTCTTCAATTCTTCGGGGGAGAGTCCGGTTATTCTAATAACTACATCGAGGGACATCCCTTCCTGAATGCACTTTTGCGCAATTTCATACGTGGTTTGTTGCACACCTTGCAGCACACCTTGTCGGATGCCCTGCTGTATGCCTTTTTGCACACCTTGCTGGATGCCTTGCAGCATACCCTGCTCCACGCCTTGCTCCCTGGCATAGTCTGCTGCCAATTCGAAACCATAGCACCCTTTGTAAAATTCTTCGTACGTTGTCATATCTTCTTCTGTTAATGTGTTTAAATCTGTTATTTCAAACAACTCATCAAATATTTCGCCTCTCAGTTCTGCCGGTTGCTCCGACAGCTCGGACTGATGCTTTATGCAAAACAGCCATTTGTCTAAATCGCTCTCCAATTCTGTTACCAACTTATTAAACTTCGGTAGCTCTATCGTGATAAGTTGTAAGCCATCGCTCACCTTCGTCAAAGTCTTCTCATTCATCAATGAATAATAATTGATGCAATCCGTATTGTCATTATTCAAAACAAAATTCAGGATGGAAATGACATATAATGGCTTCATTTCGTAATCCCATCTGCCTTTCGGGGCTTGTGCCAGAATGGAAGCAGCCGCATAAAACAAGCATCTTTCCAGAAAATGCTTTTGTGGAGCCACTTGCATCTCTATTATATAATGTGCACCGTCTTCATCCATGCAATACAAATCATAAATCGCGTCTCGGTCTTTGGGGATGCTCCCCAATTGCTTGAGTTGCAGATGCTTGATGCTCACAATCTTTTTTCGCCCCTCAAACACTCCGTTCACAAAGTTGATTAACAACCTCTCATGTTTCACACCAAAAGCAGTTTTGAATCCATAATCCGTGGTCAAATTCATGAACCGCCCCAATTTTTTCCGTTTTTTCGTTACCATAATAATGATTATTTTTAAAATGTCTCAGGTTATTTAACCGCTTTGGTTAAATAAATCGCGACAAAGGTAGTGAATTATTTGCGAATGTGCAAGTGGTTTGTGAAAGAAATTGTTTTTTCACTCATCACTCATCACTCAAAACTCAAAACTATTTCGTACCTTTGCAGACTGAAATTAAAAAACGATTTTCAAAAAAATGGCAAAAAAGACTTCGGCTACTGCCAATGATGCCCAGGAGACGTCTGCGTTACAGGCATTTTTGGCGAGTAGCACCACTCATTACATAGTTGGATTGGCAATCGGGATGTTTGCGGTTTTCGCAGGTGTCGCGATGGTGTCGTTTTTCTTCACCGGTGCCGCCGACCAGAGCCAAGTAGAAGCCTTTTTTATGGACGGCGAACCACTTGTCAAGCGGAGCATCCACAACTGGATGGGCAAGGGAGGAGCCATTCTCAGCTACATTATGATAAACAACTGGTTTGGAGTAGCCACCTTTTTTCTGCTGGCATTCCTGCTTTTTCTGGCACTGCGCCTGATGAGAGCCCGCTATTTCCACATCTTCAGAATATTTGTAATTTACTCAGTATTAACAATTTGGACATCGGCAGCCCTTGCCTTTTTCTTCGGACACTTCTTCGCCAACAGTTTTTTTTCCATAGGTGGCGCACACGGAACTATAATGAAAGAGTATTTGGAAGAAAACCTGGGCATCCCGGGCACATTCCTCGTGATTTTGCTGACTTCGGTCATCGTTTTAACGCTGATTTCGCCGAAAACAATCCCGTTCCTAATAAGCTTAACCGCAAAACGCAGTGACCGGTCAGCAGTTACCAGTTACCAGTTACCAGTTACCGGTGACCCTAATGTCTCACAAGACCCCAATGTCCCATTAGCCCCCCCCGAAAAGAAAAAACACTGGTGGCAATCAGCAAAGCCAAAAGAAGAAGAAATCCCCGAAGAAATACTCAACCCCAAGCCCAA
The DNA here is from genome assembly GCA_001417715.1 of Candidatus Symbiothrix dinenymphae. GTDB lineage: Bacteria > Bacteroidota > Bacteroidia > Bacteroidales > Azobacteroidaceae > Azobacteroides > Azobacteroides dinenymphae. Next base: position 10,570 of record BBRT01000238.1, on the reverse strand, counting down.
AGAACTGGAAGAAGACAAGACAGACCCCACCAAACCATTCGTCCCCAAAAAACAGGATGACCCCGATTTTGAAGTAACAATAGCACAACCCAAAGAGGATGAAATAGACGTAGAGATACCGAGACCTGTAGAGCTCATACCCCGCCCCATCAACACCGATGAGGATGATGAAAGCGCACGTCTGCTGGCAGAATTAGGCGTTTACGACCCCACAGCAGATTTATCGCACTACCAACTCCCCTTGCTGGACTTCCTGCAACGCTACGATTCCAACGAAACAGTGGTCAATATGGCGGAGCAAAACGAGAACAAAAAACGCATCACCACCACACTGGAACAATTCAAAATAGGCATCAAGAGCATTAGGGCGACGGTCGGACCCACCATCACGCTCTACGAAATTGTGCCCGAAGAAGGCATCAAAATTTCCAAAATCAAAAACTTGGAAGACGATATCGCCATGAGTTTGAGTGCGATGGGCATCCGCATCATTGCGCCCATGCCCGGCAAAGGGACGATTGGGATTGAAGTGCCCAACAAGGATGCAAAAATTGTGTCGATGTACTCCATTCTCGCCTCCAAAAAATATCAGGAAAATCACATGGAACTGCCCCTTGCTTTGGGCAAAACCATTACAGATGAGGTGTTTATGGTCGATTTGGCTAAAATGCCGCACTTGCTGGTAGCGGGTGCCACGGGACAGGGAAAGTCGGTCGGGCTGAACGCCGCGATTACGTCCTTATTATATAAGAAGCATCCTGCCGAGTTGAAATTTGTGCTCGTTGACCCCAAAATGGTTGAATTTAGCATCTATTCCACGATTGAAAAACATTTTTTGGCGACCCTCCCCGATACCGAAAAAGCCATTATCACGGACTTCACAAAGGTGATTGCCACGCTCAATTCGCTGACCACCGAGATGGACGACCGCTATAAACTGCTGGAAAAAGCGGGGGCAAGAAATGTGAAGGAATACAACGAAAAATTTGTCAACCGCCGCCTCAACCCGAACAAAGGGCATCGCTTTATGCCTTATATTGTGGTGATTATCGACGAGTTTGGCGACTTGATTATGACGGCAGGCAAGGAAATTGAGATGCCCATTGCCCGCATCGCCCAAAAAGCGCGTGCGGTGGGGATGCACATGATTATTGCCACGCAACGCCCCACCACAAACATCATCACGGGAACGATTAAGGCGAATTTCCCTGCGCGGGTGGCGTTTCGCGTGACCACGGCGATTGATTCGCGCACCATTTTGGACAGCGGCGGTGCTAATCGGCTGATTGGGCGGGGCGACTTGCTCTTTTCGCAAGGCAGCGACCTCACCCGCGTGCAATGTGCCTTTGTGGACACGCCGGAAGTGGAAAAAATTTCCAAATTCATCGGAGGTCAGCCGGGTTATGCCACAACTTACCAACTGCCCGAACCGGTGGCAGAATCCGGTAGCGGTGGCGGCAGTTTGGAAGGCGGCAAGATAGACAATGGCGACCTCGACTCGCTGTTTGAAGAAAGTGCCCGCCTGGTTGTTGTTCACCAGCAAGGCTCTACATCCCTCATTCAGCGCAAATTTGCCATCGGCTACAACCGTGCAGGGCGCATTATGGATGATTTGGAAAAAGCCAGCATCGTGGGACCAACCCAAGGCAGCAAGCCCCGTGAGGTGTATATTCAAGACGAAACAAGTTTGGAACAACTTCTCAGTAAATTTAAATGAAAAAAGGTCGATTCTTTATAAAAAATTGCGTAACTTTGCAGCAAATATATAAGGAAACGATATTAAGACGATAATAAATTATGGCAAAAGGAACAGTAGAAATAGATACAGCGCGGTGTAAAGGCTGCGGATTATGCGTGGTGGCTTGTCCCACAAACGTTTTGGCATTTGGCAAAGAAGTCAACGGCAAGGGCTATTATTTTGCAACAATGGTGAAACCGGACGAGTGCATCGGCTGTGCAAGTTGCGGCTACGTCTGCCCGGATGCCTGTATCACAGTGTATAAACAAAAATAATTATGGCAGAAGAAACAAGATTATTAAAAGGCAATGAGGCTATTGCGCATGCGGCGATTCGCTACGGTGCCGATGGCTATTTTGGCTATCCCATTACGCCACAGTCGGAAATCATGGAAACGTTGATGGACGAGCATCCATGGGAAACGACCGGAATGGTGGTGTTGCAAGCCGAAAGCGAAGTGGCTGCAATCAATATGGTGTATGGTGGCGCAGGATGTGGCAAAAAGTGCATGACCTCGTCGTCCAGTCCGGGCATCAGTCTCAAACAGGAGGGAATTTCGTACCTTGCGGGCACAGAGCTGCCGGCATTGATTGTCAATGTGATGCGAGGCGGACCCGGTTTGGGGACTATTCAACCCGGTCAAGCCGATTATTTTCAGGCAGTTAAAGGTGGTGGTCACGGCGATTATCGCGTGCTCACGCTGGCACCTGCTTCGGCGCAGGAAATGGCAGACCACGTAGCCCTTGGCTTCGATTTGGCGTTCAAATACCGCAATCCGGCGATGATTTTGGCAGATGGTTTGATTGGGCAACTGATGGAAAAAGTGACGTTAGCTCCGCAAAAACCCCGCCGCACCGAAGCGGAAATCCGCAAAGAATGTCCGTGGGCTGCTCTCGGAAAGCCTGCCGACCGTGCACCGAATATTCACACATCGCTCGAATTAGACCCCACCATTTGTGAGCAGCATAACCTCCGCTTTCAGGCTAAATACAAGGCAGCAGAGGAAAATGAGCAGCGCTACGAAGAACTGCGTTGCGAGGATGCCGAATACCTGATTGTGGCATTTGGTGCCGCCGCTCGCATCTCTCAAAAAGTAGTGGAAACGGCGCGAAAAGAGGGTTTCAAGGTTGGGCTGTTTCGCCCGATTACCCTCTGGCCCTACCCCATCACGCGGTTGAATACCTACAAAAACAAAGTCAAAGGCATCCTGACCGTAGAACTGAATGCGGGACAGATGATTGAAGACGTGAAATTGGCTGTGGAGTGCAAAGTCCCCGTAGCCTTCTGTGGACGCATGGGAGGCAGCATCCCCACTCCACAGGAAGTATATAACGCATTAAAAGAATTGTCATTGCGGGTTTGACCCGCAATCCGCTGAAAAAGATAAAAATATGGAAAATATAAAGAAATCTGAAAACATTGTTTTTGAGAAGCCGCGCTTAATCAACGACACCCCGATGCACTATTGCCCCGGATGTACTCACGGCGTAGCTCACAACCTGATAGCAAGTGTCATCGACGAAATGGGATTGGCAGAAACGACCATCGGCATCGCGCCGGTAGGTTGCGCCGTGTTTGCCTACAAATATGTGGACATCGACTGGATAGAAGCGGCTCACGGGCGTGCTCCGGCAGTGGCAACGGCTGTCAAACGGTTGAGTCCGGACAAAATGGTGTTCACCTACCAGGGCGACGGCGATTTGGCAGCGATAGGCACGGCAGAAACCATCCACGCCTGCAATCGCGGCGAAAACATCGCCATCATCTACATCAACAACGCGATTTACGGCATGACCGGCGGACAAATGTCGCCCACAACCATCGTGGACATGAAAACCGCCACTTGCCCCTACGGTCGCAACGTGGCATTGAACGGCTATCCGCTGAAAATCACCGACATATTAGTGCCCTTGGAAGGTACCTGCCTGGTCACACGCGAATCCGCACATACGGTGGCAGCCATCAAACGGACAAAAAAAATGATACGAAAAGCCTTTGAAAATTCGCTGGCAGGCAAAGGCACCTCAATAGTGGAAATAGTCTCCACCTGCACGGCAGGCTGGAAAATGACCGCCGACCAAGCCAACAAATGGATGGTAGAAAACCTGTTCCCTGTATATCCGCCGGGAATCCTAAAAGATATTTAGGAATGTAGAAAACCCGCCTTTTGGTCAGAAATATTGCGCGGCTATGTGGTTGTTGGTGATATGCCAAACATAGAATCTATTCACAACCTGTTGATAAAAGCCGTACCATGATGTGTGCTTATTTGCAGGGTATCGGATATACTCCAAATTCGGACCATATTGACTGAAATAGGATGGTGCTATTCTGCCGGGATGAATTCCAATGTTCGTCGTCATAAAAAGAACAATCTTTGCCACATAAGCCTTTGCCGTTTCGGGGTACCCAAAATAGCCTTGCTCGAAGAGCAAAATAGTTAAGTCTTCCAAATACCACTCAACTTCATCTGAAAAGATTATCTCTCTTTCCATGGCCATGCGTCAATTCGTTTGTTCATACGCGCAATCAACTCTTCGGCTGTAATCCCTTTAGCCCATGCTCTCTCGAATGCTTCATCATATTGAGGCATTTCATCTGCATACTCTCTTGTTTGTGCCTGTCGCACCGGTTGTAACTGCTCCATATTTTTTTTAATTATAAATGAATATTTCGTCGCAAAGGTAGCACAAAGATTTGAATATACAAGGCGATGTTTTTTGATATTACAATAGTTGTTGATAACTTTTTTTCGTTGTTATTTCAGTCTTTTACCTAACTCATCTTCCGTCAAAATGGTGAGGATGCGCTTTCCGTCGGGGGTGTAATTCGGCTCGGTAGAGGAGAAAAGTCCGGAAATGAGCGTCATGGCTTCGGCATCAGAGATACTTTTGGCTTGCGGGATGGCGGCTTTTCGGGCTAATGCCAACGCCAGAGATTCGTTTCGTTCCAAGCGAATGCCATTTACCCCCACGATATCGGTTTCCAACATATTATCAACCATGGTTTGCAGCGTTTCCAACACAGGCATTTTTTCCAAGCCGCTCGGCACACCGTTGACGGAATACGAATTGCCGCCAAGGTCTGACAAATCGAAGCCAATAAAAGTCAAATCGTCCAAAATGAGAGGCAACACCATGGCTGCCTTCGCCGTGAACGTGATGATTTCGGGAAACAAAAGTTGTTGCGAAACGCCCTTCCGCTGCTTCATCCGCTGCATATAGTCGTCAAACAGGATACGGATGTGCGCTCGCCGCTGGTCGATAATCGCCAAACCCGATTTGAGCGCGGTTACAAGGTAGTGACCGTATGGTATAAAATAGGGAGGACTTCCTGTGTCAAGCGCGGGAGGATATCCCGTGTCAAGCGCGGGAGAATATCCCGTGTCAAGTGCAGAATTCCTGCTTCCGGTGTCATTGCGGGCTTGACCCGCAATCCCCTGCGTTTTATATAATTGCTCCCAATCAATTTTGGGGCGGTCGTAGGACTTCGTCTCGCTATAAGTAGCGGTTTTTGTTTCTTTAAACGGGTTGTAACCGGATTTATAACTCACCGATGGCGGTTCCGTAGCGGTTTGTTGTCCCGTGTATGCCGGTATTTCGCCAACTATTTCGGCTTGGTCAAAATTCAATGCGGGCATCGTTGCAAAAGCCTCTTTGACAGCCGAAAGGATGACTGAATAGAGCAGAGGCTCGTTTTCAAACTTGATTTCTGTCTTTGTCGGATGAATATTCACGTCAATATTGGCAGGGTCAATTTGCAGATAAATGAAATAATTAGGCTTGTCCCCTGCCGGAATATAGGGTTCATAAGCCTGCATCACAGCCCGTTGGAAATAAAAATGCTGCATATATCGCCCGTTGACAAAGAAATATTGCTGCGGATTTTTCCGCTTGCTCGACTCGGGTGCACCCACGAAGCCGGAAATTTTGACTACGGAAGTTACCACATTAATTGGCAGCAGCGATTGCGCTATTTTGCGTTCAACGAGCTGGCTGATACGCTGTTTCATCCCCGATGCAGGCAGCGAAAGCACCTCTTTGTCATCGTGCATCAGCGAAAAAGCAATATTCGGATTGACCAACGCCACCCGTTCCACTTCGGTCAGGATGTTTTTGAACTCCGTATCGTTCGATTTCAGAAATTTGCGTCGCACAGGGACGTTGAAAAACAAATTTTTGACGGCAAAATTGCTCCCTGCTGCCACAGCAACCGGTTCTTGTCGGTCAATTATTGACCCGCCCAATGCAATCAATGAGCCGAGTTCGTCGTCCAGTCGGCGCGTTTTCAGTTCTACATGTGCCACAGAGGCGATTGAAGCCAATGCTTCGCCGCGAAAGCCCATCGTGGTGAGTGCAAACAGGTCTTGCGACGTTCGTATTTTGGATGTGGCATGCCGTTCAAAAGCCATCCGCGCATCGGTGGCAGACATCCCTTTGCCGTTGTCAATCACCTGAATAAGTGTGCGTCCGGCATCTTTGATAATCACCTGAATGTTGTCGGCACCCGCATCAACGGCATTTTCTATCAACTCCTTCACCACCGAAGCAGGTCGTTGGATGACCTCGCCGGCAGCGATTTGATTCGCAATTGCATCGGGTAATAAATGGATAGTGTCGCTCATTTAACTATTTTTAGTTCTGTGCCGATTTTGATGAAAGCATTGGCGCGTTTGTCCAAATGCTCTTTGTAAAGACCGGCACTTTTGATATCGTTGAGTGCGTCAGAAAGATGTTTCTGAAAACCAGCATAATTTGCCATAACTACGTAGTTGTTATTTGTCGAGGTACCAGGATTTGAACCTGGGACCCCCTGCTCCCAAAGCAGGTGCGCTACCGGACTGCGCTACACCTCGATTTCTCATTAGCGGCTGCAAAGGTAAGAAATAATTATGAATACAACAAACCTTGAGTCACATTTTTGCGGAAAAGGAGGAGTTTGATGCCTTTTTGCCATCTGAAAGTTGCTGTGTAATAAGCAAATAGCATGAGTGAGGCTGCCCATTTGATAGCTTCGGAGAGTAGGCGTTTGTGGTATGCTTTTTTGGAAATTGAGCGGGTGCGGATGCGTTCGCTTTTGCCTATAGCGAGTGTCAGGCGATTGAAATAATCTTTCGTGAGCTTCTGAGGCGGAATGATATGGTACAAAATCGCATTTGGAAGGTAATAAAATTTCATTTTCAAACGGCTCATTTTATCAAAAACATCCTTTTCTTCAGCTCCGATGAGGCTATTTCCTTTTCTACCTAAATCCACATTAAATACCCCGATTTGGTGAAACACGTCTGCCCGATAAGCTACGTTACCGCCTCCCGGATACTTGCCGTTTTTAAATTCCGCAAATTTATTACCACAGTACAAGTAGCCGGTAATTAAATTTTTAGTATAATGCGACATCCACTTGGGGGCTTCGGTTTCATATACAGGAAGGATTGCGCCCCCTGCAGCCATAGCGAATGGGTGAGAGGCAAAAAAATCAGCATAGGTTTGCAAATACGCCCTATTTACCGTAGCATCATCATCAATATAAACCAATATGTCGCCATACGATTCCTTTATGCCGCGATTGCGAGCATACGACAAGCCTTGATTGGTTTCGACAAAATAGCGAAAAATAACTTGCTGAAAATCGGTACAAAAACGTTTACATTCTGTTTCTGTGCTGTCTGTGCTATTGTTGTTGACGAGCACAATTTCATATTCCGAACAGGGAAAATCGTTTTCAGCCACGCTCTTCAGGACATTGTAAATGTACCCTGCGCGGTTGTAAGTGCAAATAATGATTGAAAATTTCATATTGTTCATTTTTTTTTAGCGCATGCAAATGAGGATGCAAAGATAGCGTTTATTTATTTTATTTTTATACCTTTGCAGCGTTTTTCAAACAAAAAACAATTTACCAATAAAATAAAAATATGTTAAAAACAAATGACCGGCGTTTCGTAGAGCAGCTCAAACAGATTATTTGGGCTGCACGTTCACGAGCCTATTCCGCCATCAATTTCGCACAAGTAGAAGCCAATTGGCTCATTGGGCAACGCATTGTGGAGGAAGAGCAAAATGGTGAAGCAAGAGCTGAGTATGGCAAATATGTCATTCGCTTGGCTTCACAAGAACTGACGGCAGAGTTTGGAAATGGATTTTCAATGACGAACATTAAAAATTTCAAACAATTTTATCTGTTGTTCAGTAATTATTCAATTGCGCAGACAGTGTCTGCGCAATTGACCGGTCAAAAACAAATTGGTCAGGCAGTGCCTGACCAATTGACCGGTAAAAAACGAAAAGGTCAGACACTGTCTGACCAATTACAAAAAGGTCAGACAGTGTCTGACCAATTGCAAAAAGGTCAGACACTGTCTGACCAATTGCAAAAAGGTCAGACACTGTCTGACCAATCTTTCAAACATCTCATACTATTAAGTTGGTCACATTACGAGCGGTTAATGCGTGTAGAGAGTTCAGAAGCGAGAGATTGGTATATGCACGAAGCCGCTACAGAAATGTGGAGTGTTCGCACCCTTGACCGGAATATCAACACGCAATACTATAACCGTATTTTGCTTTCGCAAATGGAAGAGCACTTATACCGTCATTGCGGGCTTGACCCGCAATCCCCTGAAAAAAGGAGGGTAGCCGCATGAATAACACTGCATACATATATTTTATGAGTAATGAACACAAGAACGTCCTCTATGTTGGTGTTACCAATGACCTTGTTCGCAGAGTTGCAGAGCACAAAGCCAAAGTGAATAAAGGTTTTACTTACAAGTACAATGTAGATAAACTCGTATATTTTGAATCTCTAACATCAATTATTGATGCTATTGCAAGAGAGAAACAGTTAAAGAATTGGAAACGGGAGTGGAAAGACGCGCTAATAAATACTTTAAATCCTGCATGGACAGATTTGTCGGATTCAATAGGAATTACCGATGATTTGATAAATGAGGCGACCGAGCAATTACGAACAGGGGATTGCGGGTCAAGCCCGCAATGACGAAATGAAACATAAATAAAAAAAATATGAATATCTGTTTTTTCATCCACAATCCTTCCTCCCACGGCGGCACGGAGCGGATTAGTATTGCGCTGGCAAACGCACTGTCTAAATTGCCTGATTATCAAGTATCTATGCTGAGTTTAGAGGCTTTCGATGCTACGTTTTTTCCTGTCAGCAATCAGGTGAAAACGGCTTCTTTGAGTATTTGCAATGCGAATATTCAGAAAAATTATTTCAAAGCGGTAACGCGATTGAGGCGTTATGTGACGACAAATAAGATTGACATCATTATTGATATAGATGTTATTTTAAGTGCGATTAGTTTAGCGGCAACAGCTTTTACAAAAGCCCAAGTGATTTCATGGGAAGCGTATAATTATTACACCAAAAACGAATCAATAGTGCGAAGATTTGCCCGAAAAATAGCTGCTCATTATTCAAAAACCATTATTACACAGACCAATCAGGACATTCAATTTTACAAAAACAATTGCAATGTGAAAGCAAATCTTGTTGCTATTCTTAATCCGGTTGAGCATTTTCCTTCGAATACTTCTTCCAATTTACAAAAAATTGTCCTATCTGTTGGACATTTGGAACATAGAAAAGGTTTTGATTTGCTATTGGACAGTTGGAATAAGATTGCTCCTGCGATACGAAAGGATTGGAAACTTCAGATTATTGGTAAAGGTGAAGAAAAAGCGAATTTGGAGGCATCTATAGAGGAAGACAAAACTGAAGATTCGATTGAAATACTGCCACCTACCAATCAAATTGAAGAACACTATGCGAAAGCATCTATTTATGCAATGGCTTCACGTGCCGAAGGGTTGCCGATGGTGTTGATAGAAGCACAATCGTATGGCATTCCATCAATTGCATTTGATTGCAAAACCGGACCGAGCGACATAATCAATGAGGGGCAAACCGGCTTTTTGATTCCTTGTTTTGATACAGACTTATACGCAGAAAAATTGGCTACTTTGATGCAGGACAGCGAATTGAGGCAGCAAATGAGCCGTCATGCCTTGCAGGCTCGACATCGCTTTGCGATTGATAAAGTGATAGAGAAGTGGGTAGAAGTGTTAAATTTTATTCAAAATTAAGCCGCTCTTTCTCAATTTATCTCCTACGCACTCACCCAACGGCTCAAAGTCCGCTCTGCGCTGCTAAACTCCGCGCCGATTTTCACCACTTTTCGCGTTCCGGCACTGTATGGGATGAGGTAACCTTTGTCATCAATTTGCTTGAGGGCTTCTTCGGCTGTGGCATTTTCGGCGAGCTTAAATTCAAAGACGTAGATGATATCTTTCATCCAGACCACTATGTCGGCGCGACCGATGGCACTTTTGACCTCCGTTTTCACAAATTGCCCCATCGAGCGTAACAGTAAATAAAAAATGGTTTGGAAATTTTCTTCCGTTTTGTTGCTCAAATCGTTTGGAATATCTGCAAAATGGGCACAAAGCCGGGTCATAAAACCATCTACATTGCCTGCTTCCAAGTCTATAACAAATAAATCGCTCCTAAAATCAGTGCCTAATCGCGCGCTCGGCGTGTATATGCGTCGCAGTTCGTCCAAAAAACCGTATTTTACCTCTTCGTTTGGAAAACCCAAAACGTATATGTTGTAATTTTGGTAGAAATCTTTTATTGTAAGGTACCCCGTTTGATAGAGTAGCGGAATCGGATTGCTGTCTCCCGCTCGATAGTCGGAGAGCGAAGGTGCCGCAATCGTAACATTGTTTTCAAGACTGGGAATATCAAATTCGGCATCTTTGAGCATTTTAGCAAGAAAAGTGGGCGTGCCGGTTGAAAACCAATAATAAC
>BBRT01000237.1 GCA_001417715.1 Candidatus Symbiothrix dinenymphae | reverse complement strand
AAGAGAGCTATGCTCCACCAAAATCGATTTGCTTTCATAATTTTCATCATAACTCATAATTTTTAATTTCATAACTCATAACTCATAACTAACTCACCTCTCCCCCAACACAAGAACAGTTTCCCCCAACCCTCTAACCATCACTTTCGATTCGATTTCATACGGCGATTTTCGCAGATATTTCTGCAATTGAACCGCAAAAGCGCGGGCATCCAGAGCCTTTCCATCATCCACGAGCGGTATTTTCACCTGCTCAAACTGCGCAAAATTTTCCGTGGCATCCATCAAATTAAATTGTTTGTTCACCGTATTTTTTCGCAACCACTCCTGAATATGGTCAATCAGTTCTTTGCCTGCAAACTCGGTTTCCAAATCCTTGTCCCAACTATTCCAGCATCGCACCGTCAGCAGGATTTCGCGTCCGTTCTTTTTCATCGCATCATAGTAGTTATCCATTTGTTTATCAAACGCTTGGATGTTTTCACGGACTGCTGTTTCCAGCAATACGGGAACAATAGCATTAGACGCTTTCCCTGTGCCGGAGGAGGTCGCAATCCGTTTGCCGGTGTAAGCATCAAAGGCTTCCAGCGTGAATGTAACCGATTTGCCGACGGATTCTTTGTTGAGTTTCCATCCGATTTGAATGATAATATCGCTTTTTACCCTGCGCTTGAGC
>BBRT01000236.1 GCA_001417715.1 Candidatus Symbiothrix dinenymphae | reverse complement strand
ATCAACCGGCGTCGAAAGCAACCCGCAGTCGGGTTTTACGGAAGAATACCTGCGGGCGAGTTCGGTCAGTAAAATGGCGGAAGTGGCAGCCAAAAACATCTACAAAATTCGTGAAAGCAGGCAGGATATTTTGACCGGAGAAGCATCCGAAATGCCCAAAGACGGCGAGGCTATGAAGTTGGTACTCGGCAATTTAGAAGCACAAGAACGTGTTTGGATGGAACTGTTTGTCGGCACATACGAATCCATTCGCCACCGCAAACAATTGACTGTCGAACCTACCAAAGAAACGAACAACGGGCTACTGTTTCGCTTCTCCACGTTGTTGGGAATGGTGTATGCCGATGATTTAAGCGGTCGCCCTATCACGCTGACAGTCAAAGACTTAAAATCAGTCAAAATCCCTGTCCCTGACCCCAAAAAGAAGCTCAAAGAAGTGGACGGCATCACCTACAATGTGCCCGGCAAAGCCGAAATAACCATCTTTGACGGCACAGAGCAACTGTGTTCGACCAAAGTGAATATTGTCCAGTTCGGCACCACCCAGGTGCTTGCCCCCTCCCTTTTCGAGGATAACAAAAAGCCCATTCAGGTACATTTTTACCCGCAACTTGGGGCTATTAAGCAGATTTCACAGTGATTTGGCACTCCGTGGGTGTGCCATTTACGATAAATGGCGAGC
>BBRT01000235.1 GCA_001417715.1 Candidatus Symbiothrix dinenymphae | reverse complement strand
TGCCGAGGCCGATAATCCGCTGGGTCCGTTCATAAAAAGAGAAGAGCCTATTCTGGAGCCGGACGTAAATTTGCCGTTCCGAAACTTTGGATGCGGCGGTTTTAAGGTATTTGGCTATAAAAAGGGGTACGTAGCTTTTTATAATCCTATTTATATTGATGCGGAAGGCAAATCACGCTCGGAAATCCGTCTGTTGTCGAGTGACGACGGTCTGCAATGGAAAGAAGCCGATTGTAATCCGATTGTCAAACCCGACGCGAATATCCCTTGGCGTTCGGCGATTATTTATCAGTTGGACGTCGTGCATTGGGAAAATTCGCTGCTGATGTATTTCAACGCTCGCGAAGGCTGGCGCGGCGGCGCTGAGCGAATAGGGGCGGTCAAGCTGAATTTGAATGGCGAGGCACCTGCTGTGAAGTTGGAGAAGTCATTTAATAAGCAATCGAAATAGCGCAGGGCGGGGTCGTTTTAATCAATCACTATCACCACCCGCCTGTTTCTCTTCCTGTTTGCTTCACCGGCATTTGGTGCGACCGGCTTTGTTGCTGCTTTTGCTATGGTGGTGATGCGGTTGGCGGCGATGCCTTTTTGGACGAGGTAGTTTTTGGCGATTTCGGCACGCTTTTGGGCTATTGACATATTGACGAGGTGGGTGCCGAAGTCGCAGGTATGACCTTCGATGATG
>BBRT01000234.1 GCA_001417715.1 Candidatus Symbiothrix dinenymphae | reverse complement strand
TGAATATTGTTCGTTCATCATTTGTTTTTATCCCGTAGGGATTGTAGCTCGGTAGAAAATAGAATCGCCCCGCCCCCCATTTCAGCATCCCGTAGGGATGCAACCGATTGCGGATTATGTTGCATCCCTACGGGATGCGGGGAGAAGGAGAGGTATGATTTTCTACCGAGCTACAATCCCTACGGGATAAAAACAATTTTAAAATTACCGGAAATTGCATGACACGATATTGCTGTCCCGTAGGGACAAAATGTTGGTAGAAAATGCCCATCCCCCCACCTCATTCGTGCCGTAGGTACGAAATATCAATGTCGGTGTATCATATTCCGTCCCTACGGGACGGTGGGTTGTGGAGGGTGGATTCCGGTTTCTACCAATATTCCATCCCTACGGGATAAAAACAGAACGTAAAAATTTCATCCGATTATAATCTGTTTGACACCCCACCATACGGGGTGGTTGCATCCCTACGGGATGCGGTGATGTTGGGAGGTATGCTGTTTCTACCGAGCGATGCATCCCTACGGGATGCAGGAATGCCAAAGGCATTCCAAAAACTAAACTCTAAACTCTAAACTCTAATAACTAAACTCTAATAATTCATCTTTTGTTGAAAACAAAATTCAATCCCTGCGCTGTGTAGTTTGCAAACTCCTTGTCGGAAGAGATGAGCGCGATTTTTTCGGTCATAGCTTGTGCGATAATGGCGTGGTCGTTCATATCTTTATGTCCTTCCATGATGTTCAATTTGATATATTTGGCAAGATGGTATTTATTGAAGAAGACAATCTCAAAATACGTCTTTTCGATTGCATCCAATATATCATCTTCTGATTTAAAACGAAGATGTTTCATTTTCCCTATTTTATACAATAATATCAATTCTTGAACAGCTATTGAACTAACCAAAATAGTATTGCCCAAATCAAATAAAATATCGGCTACTTTTGGACTCAAATCATCTCTGCTATTAGATAGATAAAAAATCAGCACGTTGGTATCAATATAATATCTCATCGTAATATTGCCCTCATGTCCATTTTTGAACCATCATCAATGTCCAGTGTTAGCCAATACTTGGCTGCCGGTGATAAAGGTCTTCCTTCCTTTATCATTCTTTGCAGGACTGCATTTGCAGCCGACATTTTCTTTGCACGTTTTTTTACTACTGCTTCCATATTTTTAATTTTAAAAAAATTAGTTTCGCGACAAAGGTACGATTTTTTTTTGTTTATGCAACTTTTTTTCGTTCTGAATCCTGGGCGCCCCCTTCTGCGTTTTCGCCCTGAAAGGGCAACATATCCCAGCCCAACGCATCGCGTTGGGAAATGATAATGAATTGATGAATGGGGATGATGGGGCAACATAATGATATATTGCCCTTTCAGGGCGAAAAACACACAACACCCATTTCCCCAACGCGATGCGTTGGGCTGGGATATATTGCCCTTTCAGGGCGAAAACGTGGTGGGGAACGATGCGTTTTCTACCGAGCGATGCATCCCTACGGGATGCAGGAATGCCAAAGGCATTCCAAAAACTAAAAACTAAACTCTAAACTCTAATAACTAAACTCTAAACTCTCCACTCTATCACAACTGTTAATTTTCGTTAATCCTTTCTGGTTGCTTGGCTAATTTAAACGAAATTTAAATAAAGTTGGTTATTTAAACGAATTTATTTTTTTGTTTAAAAAATAGTCCCTAACTTTGCGGCGTTTCTCCTCGATTATGGGGGAGAATTGGAATTTGTAAAATTTAAAATTATTTTAGATATGAAAAAAATTTATTTCTCTTTGATGATGCTCATGGCGGCTAGCTCTGGGCAAAGTGTGTTTGCTAATGTTGTGGCACTGGACCATACGGCGAAAGTGGTTGTTCCGATTGCGAGTTACTCTGACCCGAATAATCCGGGAAGTATTGATTTTTCGTTTGCCTTTTCCGAAACCTGGGGTTGGGGGAGTACTGACGAAAACAGGGATTCATGGATAACGAAAGCAGTATTTTCTGTTTTTGATGGCAATGTGTGGACAGAGCTTGTTGATATTTATACAACAGGCGATGATTGGTACTTTACTGCCGCTGGTCATAAAGCGGATGGTTCTCATGGTGGTCTTCATGGTTCGATCGGGAGTGAGAGAAACACATCGTTAGGTAAAGTGAAGCGTTTAGCTAACGATAACGGTAGTGGTAATAATCCGCAAAAACGAATGCAGTTCAGCTGGACACCGAATAAGTCATATCTTGAGGATATTAAGTTTAAGCTGGAGACCAAACAGACCCGAGCATGTACTTATCACGATACTGAAAGCGGTAAGGACATGTACTGGGAGTCACCAAAAGCTCATACGTATGGCATTAAGCCTGTGATGCACAAGCCGACATTTTCTTTTTCTCTTCAGCCT
Organism: Candidatus Symbiothrix dinenymphae; assembly: GCA_001417715.1. Classification (GTDB taxonomy): domain Bacteria; phylum Bacteroidota; class Bacteroidia; order Bacteroidales; family Azobacteroidaceae; genus Azobacteroides; species Azobacteroides dinenymphae. The sequence goes on along the minus strand of BBRT01000234.1, from coordinate 20,015 downwards.
AGTTTTGACTTTTCTAATCTCAAGGTTTCGGCTGTTGTTTCTATGTCATTGTATGATCCTTACCATGATGGTACCGACAAGGAAACTAAAATTTATTTGGTAGGTGAGCAGAATGGAGTAAGTACAACATTAGCACATCCTGATATATCGGCGGATATTAAAACAACAGGGATGAAGTTGACTTCTGCACCGTTGACCAGAGAACAGTTAAAGAATCCGATGATATTGAAAACTTATTCTTCCAGAAAAATAAGTGAAAATGTATATACAAATTCAGACACAGCCTCCTATGAGACGATAGGTGCATATCCGTGTCCGGAAAATTTGCATGCAGCAATAGAGACTGGACAAGTGCGACTTACATGGGATATCGCGGGTACCGGCGACAGGAATTCCCTCGATACCTATCAGGTATTCTGGCGGAAAAAAGTCCCGAAAGCAAACTCCTCGGACTTGGAGTGGGCGGAATGGAACAAGATAGCAAGCATTAGGGAAAACTACAACTATAAGAAAACAAGCCCTTCCGTCTTGGTGGACTTCCCCGAATCGAACATGGGTAAGCATGACTATCAATTTCTTGTGGCGAGAGCTAAGTTTACCGAGAATGATGACGAGTATAATGCCAAATCCAATGATATTAACCTTAATACAGATTTCGTGAAAGTGACATCGTTGAACGCTGATGTCACGGGCACTCAAGCTAAAGTGTCTTGGACTTTTGATAACGGACGTAAAGTGGGGAAAAAGTTTAAGCTGATAACGTATGTGAATGGCATTTCTTCTTCAGAATTAAGCACAAGCCCAGCGGATATAACAGACGATGGAGAGACGACTGTTTCTTTAAATCCTTGTAATTCTTATAAATTTGAACTTGCGTTGTATGATGGAACTAATTATACCAGCCCGTATTGCACAGATGTTACCGGTATGTATGCTGTTGGTGCGGCTGATATCACGTATGGACAATTTGTTGCCAAGGAATTTCACGTTTCTAAAGGTTATCACAGCGACAAAGTAAGTATTAAGTGGCGCGTGACATCAAATCCGGGCTTCTCAAGTTATATCGTATATCGTAGAGCCGACAGCGATGCTGATGCGCAGTTTGAGATGCTAAGAGAAGTGCCTGCCACTACTGCTACTTTGTATGAAATAGAGGATGTGAATGCTATTCCGGGTATTTTTTACACCTACAAAGTGGATGCTATGATATTAGCGGCTGTGAACGGTGAGGCCACTTGTGACGAAGCCCTCAAACAGCCATTCAACAAAGCCTCACTGAGTGGTGTTGGATTTAGACAGCCTTATGGGGTGGCTCAGGGACGTGTTTCTTATGCCGGCGGACTATCGCCGGTGCAGAATGTCACCGTTATTGCTACTACCAACAGCTCGACAAATACGAATAAAGCCGCTCGATTTATAGCCGAGCACTACAATTGGACGACGGACAGCGACGGACAATCTGTACCGTACGGAGACCCAATACCGGATACCTCCTACATCATAACACCTTATAAGGGTGGCTTATCGCCCGCCGCATTCTCGTTTCAGGCGTATGTGAAAAACGATAAGGTGGGACCATCGTATCTTTTTGATAACAGTGTGAAAATCAACAGTAACCCACCTGCACTTGCGGCTCGCTATTGTATAGTTATGGATACGCAGACTGATACTATCTTTGACACGCATCCCGACGTTATTGATACTATCCCTTCTGCCACTATTAAAAGTTTTGTTTTCTTTGCCGGTAACAACCCAATAGTACTTCCGGTTATACCTACGGATACGATTTGGACAAAAGATTATATACACGTTACTGTCACTTATGATAGCGTTAGCACTATGGCCAAATTATATCTTGACGGGAAATTGATTTCGGAGAGAGCAGTACCTTTCGGTGGTCCGTTTAACGCAGACACAGACTCAGCGAGTAATTATTATTTTGGGGCTAGCAACAGATTAGAGGAGCGTTTTCACGGCTATATGGATGAAGTTCGCCTCTGGAAGAAGGCTTTGACTTTTGACGAAGTGCAAAAGACTTTCGACCGCTACCTTGTTGGACAAGACAATGATTTGGTCCTTTACTACCGGTTTAATGAAAACGATAATGCAAACTACGATATCTTTGACATTTCGGCTACTGAATCAGGCTCGAAGTATAACGAAAATCACGGGCGATTTATAAGACCTCTTGGTCACTCCCCCCATTCGGGTCTTGTTCCTACCGACGCGCAGTTGGCTGTGAAAGCAAATACCGATGAGTATGGTAACTTCCTGATTACTACCATCCCTTATGTGGGAGGTGGTAGCAGTGCAGAGCTTAGGCCTGACTTTGGGATACATCAGTTTTCGCCGTCTGTGGTCTCGGCATATTTCAGTCCTAACTCGGGGACTGTTACCAGGGATTTTGAAGACCTGTCGTCGTTCCCGGTGAGCGGAACGGTCACTTACGACGGCGGCGACTATCCTGTGGAAGGGTGTTCCTTTAAGGTGGATGGCATTACGCAATTAGGTTCCGACAACCGGCCTATTTTATCCGATGGACTGGGTCAGTATAAGATTAACGTGCCTATTGGACGACACAGAGTGCAAGTTGAAAAAGTCGGACACGGGTTCGTTGATGACGGTCTGGCGGTAGAGATGTTGTCCAGGGCAGACCTTGATTATAATAATGCACGAATAGGACTTAATTTTTATGACACCACACGCGTAAGACTTATCGGATACGTTGTGGGTGGCAATCGCGAAGCCAACAAAATATCCGGCTTCGGCTTGCGCAAAAACAATATAGGTGCCGATTCTATAAAGCTGGTGGCTAAGGGGCTGAGCAAATTACGCAAAGCAGCACGCGACTCCATTGCCAAGGTTTCTCTCAACCGAGTGGATGCATTGGGTACGCGGTATGTGGACACCTTAGAGGTGAGGTTTATGGCCGGTACTGAAGTGTACAATGGGTCCAATGGTGCTGCCGGTGCCACTATGAATGCTATTATGATTCCTGTTAATGATAGTACAGGAGAATTTATGGCTGACTTGTATCCGGTAGAATATTTGGTGCCACAAATTCAGGTGAGAGATAAGGACGACAGAAACATCATACACTACTACGTTACGGGCGACGAAGAAAACGCAGTGGTGCAGACACTCAATCTGACCAATGCGCCCGTTCCCGACGAGCGTGCGCTATCGTACACCGTTTACAATTGGACAGACTCCACATTTGTTCCGCAGAACGGGGCGGCGTTATCGCATTATAAATATACTGAACACAGCGATACGGTACGCTACCACAAAGAGGCACCATTTCCGTATCAGGCAGAACCATCGTGGACATACACACAGATAGAATATGAACAACCGGTAGACTATTTCGGTGAAGAAATCTTCGATGATGGTGACACTATACTATATTTAACCGATACGATAAGCAATCAGCGTAAGTATCGCTTTGGTTATCCTGTATTTCAGCAGGGGATTCAGTATCATTTTAAAATCCAATCGGAACAAGTATATACCAATCACAGAACGGGTGCGGTAGATAAGGTGCCTGTAGCCGGTGGGGTCGTTTCATTTACGAATGATTTGGCTGCTGTTGTCGGTCCAACCACGGTAACATTGAACTCGGATGGTGAAGGAATTTATTCTTTCACCGGCGGTGCCCCCAATTTGACAGAGGGAAAGAATACCATGAGTGCGCAGTTAGAGGTTGGTGGAATAAAATCTCACGCACTATCTGGAAATGGACCGAAGGGGACGTTGACAGCCTACTCATTAGGTTCACGAACGACAGGTACAGACTTTTTGACGGCGGCTCCCGCCAGGGTGGATTTTGTGTTGCACGACCCTCCCGGAACTGCCAGTTCGGCCTTTATTTCCTCCGGTACCACGCTCTCGCGAACGGTGTCAGAAACTTGGTCGAATGGTTCGTTTGACGACGTGAAGTTTGGACTAACGACTGGATCCAAGATTACCACCCTGGGAGGATTTGGTATATTGTCCGGCACAACGATTACTACTTCCTTAAGCGGTGGAAGCGGAACGAGTACTACCACGACTAACAATGGCAATAACTCTACTACCACGACCATCACGACTAACCAACAATATCAAACGGCAGCAAACCCGAGCATGGATGGGCGTGGCGCGGATGTATTTGTCGGGCATGGTGGCGATATTTTTGTTGGAACAGGATATAATACTTTGTATGGGCTGTGTGATGCCGTTTCTATTGCTAAACAGGAAAACGGGTTCGAGTTCGAGCACGTATTTGAGGAAGCAATTCTCGGTACTGATCGCTTCCGCCGTGACTACAAGCTTGGGTTAACTTCAGCGCTGGTGATTGACCCTACACCGGCTTTTGAGACAACTTTTGCCTTTACGGAGTGGGAAATTGAGAATAAAACGATTCCCAAGTGGAGGGAGTCCATAAAGAGTCAATTCTCTCGACCTTCGTTCGCGCCCTCCACTATGGAAACCCCGCTACCGGAATACCTTCGATCGAAAATGATTGAAAAATTGGGTAGTCCTCCGAACGGACTTGTTGGAAGTGCTGCTGCGGCACGTTGGAGTGAAATTATCGCTGAAGTAACCGTAGTAACCGACCCCCCCTACAAATTTTCTGGTGATGTGTTTAGCCTCATTGAATCGAAAATCGCGTATGCATGTGCACAACCTACCCCGGCGATAACACCGGCTGAGGGGGAACTGCTTGGAGATTTTCTCAGCGATTTCAAAGACGAATATAATCGGTTCATCCCCTACGATGAATTTAAGTCGGCGTATGCGGATGACACTATATATTATCAGTTCCTTGCTGATAGTCTTAAAAGAGACATATACATATCACACCTGCCCGAAGGTCACATGTACTTTGGTATGCCCAATGATAATGCTGATGCTTTTTCGACTAATGCATCAACAGATTTATTTAAAGGAGGTTCATTGTATATAACAGGTCCAAGTTATTCACTGTTTATGCCCAAGGCTAGAGCGAAAATATTAAAGTACCCTGAACAATATAGAAAAAGTGCGCTCAAGAAAGATGCGCAAGGTAATAATGTACTAGAGAATGGTAATCCTGTAATGGAAGATGTGTACAAGGATGTCGGACGAGTAGAATTTACGGATTCGGTTGCTTTCCTTAGTGACCAGATAGGTGCATGGGAATACATTTTGCGAGAAAATGAACGTATCAAAGTTAATTGGGGTAAATTGACGGCAGAAGATTTTCAGGATATTAAGGGTAATTTCTTGTCTTACAATAAATTGCCGAGCAATCTGAGAAAAATAATTCAAATATATGAACCTGATGCTGAACCCGATCTAGTAAAAGAGCGGGCTGCAGACGTCGCCGTGAACAAACAGGAGATTAAGCTGATGATGGCGGGGTTACTTCAATACGCCAGAGCGTCCGGAGATGAACTTCGTCGTATAGTGAATCGCGCGGTTGCCAACTACAACTATTTGAATCCTGTGGTGACTAAGAATATCACTTTTGGACCCGGAGCCAGCCAGTCAGTATCTCGATCTGTCGACTATGTTTCCGTGAGCGGAACCGGTACTTCTTATTCGCATCGAACGTATATGTCTCAGTCGGTTAAATTGGATATAGCCGGTACCGGTTTCGATGAAAACGGGCAGTGGGGTGACACCAATGACAACTCGGATAGTGAGTCTACCACTCATATATCCAACAGCGGGTTTGGTTTTACGCTCGGTGAAACCGGTAACACCGATGAAATAACGGTGGATTACACGATAGACCCGACTTCCGGAACCTTTATGTTCAAAACGCGCGGCGGGCGCACGAGCTGCCCCTACGAGGATGAACGCAGAACGCGCCATTACAGGCAAAACGAGTCCACTGCCGACTATCCGGAACTTATTTTGAGTACGAAAACGATGCAGATTGAAGTTCCGACAATGTATTATACGGAGGGGGGTAGTTATGCCATTAATGTGCCTCCTAATAAACAGGCTGTCTATCAGATTAAGCTCGCGAACGTGTCGGAGGTAGATGATTCCTCAAGCCCGAGTTCTTCGTTTAATTTGACTCTGGATGAAACATCTAATCCCGATGGTGCCGCGGTGTTCATGGATGGCTACGGGCTGGGGAACGGACGCTCGCTCTCGCTGTCGAAAAATGCGCTGCTCAAAACGATAACCATTAGCAAACCGCCATTAGTGGATGATTGCAACATCCGACTTGTGCTCACTTCGGCGTGTGACTTGAAGCTGACTGATACCCTGCATTTGGGTGCTTCTTTCCTTCCGGCTTGCAGTGACATCAACATCAGAGAGCCTCACGAGAATTGGATTATGAATACAGCGAACGCCGACAACAAAAAGCTCCATGTGGTAATGAACAATTACAATAGGAATTTCCCGAACTTAGGGTTTGTGGAATTGCAATACCGCTATGCGAGTAAAAACGAATGGACGTCAGCAATGCGTTTCTATCCCGATTCAACACGCTGGAGCGCAATGAATAAGAAGGACTATAAAGTGTTCTCAGGTACTATAATTTCTTATGATTTGGATATGAGTACCGACATGGACGGGGAGTATGAATTGCGTGCGCGTGTGGTATGCGAAGCGGATGGTAGCAACGATGGTCAACCTGCCGGAAGGATTTCAGAAAATTACAGTACGGTAGTGAAAGGCTATCGCGACTTGACAGCACCTCAAATGATGAGTACCGAGCCGCGTGACGGCATCCTGACGGCGAAAGATATCATACACGTCAAGTTTAATGACGAGATTGTGCCCGCCTATATACAGCCGGAACATGTGAAGGTGGAAGCTATTTTCAACGGACAAAAGATACAACACAGCACCGCTTTGAATGTAGCGGGAAGTGCTGCCGTTACTCAATCAACGGTGCCATTGACAGGCTCGTTCAGCATTGAAACGTGGTTGAGATGCCTGCGAGGTGATTCCGGTACGGTTTTTGCTCACGGTGATAACTTCTCGCTTGTGGTTAGAAAAGATAAAAAAGTGGAGGTCGAGATGTTTGGAAACCCAAACCCATACGTGTCGTCCGACACCATTCTGGGAGGGAGTAACGAGTGGCAATATCTGGCTTTTGTTTGGAACCAGGACAGCAAGGCGTTTAATGTCTTTTCACGGGCATCAACTATGAGTAAAGCTTTGTTTACAGCCAACGGCAAGGTGCTGGACGACACCAAGGTGTATGAAGCGAACAAGAAATTATATGTTGGTGCAAAAGCCGATGGAAGTGCTGCTTTCGACCCCGCACAGATGCATGACGTGACCCTGTGGAAGACCGCCCGGACTTTGGGGCAAACGGTCGACTGCAATGAAACAAAAACAGGCGATGAACCATATCTCGTCGGCTATTGGGCTCTGACAGAAGGAAATGGCACCTCTGCTATAGATAAAGCCCGCTCGCGTCACATGCTTTTGCCCGGAATGAGCGGATGGTATATCAGTGCTCAAAACCAGGCTGTGGAGTTTACAGGCGATGGTGGTATGGTGGCTATACCGGCCGGTAGTATTCCGCTGACATCTTCTGATAGTTATACCCTGGAATTTTGGTTCAAAGGTCAGGAGCAGCGCAATGTTACTATGTTCTCTTCCGGTGATGGCGTGGAGGATGCTTATTTAGGACAATATGGTGTTGACGACAGCACTGCTGTGAATGGTAAATTATCTATCGGCTTCAATGCCAATGCCAATTTACAGCTGAAAGCAAATAATGACTCCACTGCGATTACTACCAAATTCCTGGATAATACCTGGCATCATTTTGCTCTGAATGTGATGAAGACTAACGCCACTTCAACGAGCAATGCGATAGTCTATGTGGATGGTGTGAATGTGAAGGAGTTGTCTGTGGACAAGTTTACAGGTTTGGAAAACGACACATACTATCTTGGTGCACGCCGTTACACACACCGCGATGGTGAGGATATCGCGAAAACGAAAACGGATACCGGACAGTACTTTAAAGGTGCAATAGATGAACTTCGTATTTGGAAGGGAACCCGCTCGCCAAACCTGATTCGCGAAAATGTCTACGAGCGTCTGCGCGGTACGGAAACAGGGTTGTTGGCTTATTATCCGTTTGAAGAGGTAATAACCACGAATGGCGGCCAGCAAGAAGCGTCCGTTCTCTGGACAAATTATGTGAATGTGATGTTCCAAAGAAACAATCCTAATCTTACGGTGTCTGTTGATTCGGCTTATACTTATGCTAATGCTAATAGTGCTGATGTGAAGTTGTCATTAGATAACTCCCCCGTCTTGAAGGAAAAACGTGCCTTCCAACAGGTTGGACATAACTTCGTGGCCTCCGCGACGGATGGAATAGCTATCAACTTAACACAATACAAACCCGATATTGAGCGCACTACGGTGAACGTCTCGGTGACAGGTGTGAGAGACATTCATGGCAATGTCGCGAATCCTGCTAATTGGTCGTTCTTTGTCAACACCAACCGATTGTTGTGGAAAGACGGACCGGAAGATGTTATTACAAAAAAATATCTGGAAACCAAGCAGTTTACGGCTACTATTAGTAACATCAGCGGTGCAACTGAACATTGGACGATTACAGGCTTGCCTACATGGTTGACCGCGTCTAAAACAACCGGTTCGGTGGACCCGATAAGTAGTGTCAAAATAACATTCACTATCGCTGCTTCTGCGCCGGTCGGTACTTACGATGAGGTGATTACTCTTTCCGGTAACGACGCTATGACCTCTTTGCTAAAACTGCAGGTTGAGGTGGTGGGTGAACGACCGAAATGGGAAGTAGACCCAACTGCCTACGGGGCGCAAATGACTGTGTTAGGACGATTGAAGATTGACGGTAGGGTTTCGGAAAATCCCAAAGACCTGGTCGCTGCTTTCATCGATGGCAAATGTGTAGGTGTGGCTTCTCCGATGCCAAACAGTGCGGGCAATACCTATCTTGTCTGGATGACTGTTTATGGCGGTGATGATGCTGCTAAGATAGTCGTTTTCAAGGCTTATAATGCTGAAACGGATGTTACATACTCAGGCGTAACAACGAGCAATCAAGCGGACGGCGAGGTGGTTGTGAAGTTTGTGGAGAATGACACGTACGGGACGCCTTTGGACCCGGTAGATTTTGTTGTTGACCCGACCGTACAGGAACAGCAGATTGACCTGGCTGAAGGTTGGACTTGGGCTACGTTTAACGTCGCGATGACTAATATGTCTGTTGACACTATCTTCCGCAATGTGAAGGATAAAACGGCGCAGATTAGGAGTAAAGGCCTGGAAGATGGCACGCAAACGACAGGATTTACGCGACCCGTAACCATCCCCGGTCCCCAAGGCGGTCTCGTTTGGCAAGGCAGTTTGGTGAACATTGCAGCCGGTACGAAAATGTACAAAATCCAAATGACAGCAGCTGAAACTCTCATGTTAAGTGGCAGTAGACCGAATGTGGGAGACCCGATAGAGATTAATAACGGTTGGACTTGGCTTCCCTATACGCCCAATACTGTCCTTCCGCTGAGCGAGGCTTTAGGAAGCTTGCCGGCCGCCCAGCTAGATCAGATAATCAGCCTGGGTGATGGTTATGCCCTTTATAACGGAACAGCGTGGCTGGGTACCTTGGAATACTTGGTTCCGGGTAAGGGTTATCTCTATCGTCATCGTGGGGAGCGGCCAACAAGCTTCACCTATCCGTCGAACTCATTCCGTTCAGTAGCTCCGGTTGCTCCGGAAGCTCCGGTTGCTCCGGAACATTGGACGGCGGTGCGCGCCTCGAAGTATTCGAGCAACATGAACATCGTTGCTGTGGTGCGCGATAACGACAAGATATTGCGCAATGTGGAAGTGGCTGTCTTTGCCGAAGACGAGGAGTGTCGCGCGGTGGCAACAGCTATCGATAGCTTGTTCTTCATCAGCGTGGCCGGCGACGACCGTACGAAACTCAAATTCAGGGTCTATAATGCCGACACGAAGGAAGAATACGAGGTGGTGGGAGAAGAAATGTATCAGAGCGACACGCTGTTGGGTACGCTGAAGGCTCCGTATGTGATTCAGTTGATTACGGCTCCGCAGCAGAACGACAATATCCGCATTAGCCCCACAAAGGTGAAGTATGCGTTCGATGTGGTGGCTGAAAACGGCAAAACGCTCCGAAGCATTGCTATCTACGATGTCAAAGGACGTATCGTGCAGCGGATAAACGAGGTGCAAGCTTCCCGCAAGCGAGTGAACGTAGCTCACTTGGCGCCGGACGTCTATCTGGTGGCAGTAGAAACCACCGACGGTGAACGCCTGATGGCACGAATTGTGAAAGAATAACGCAGCAGTTACCAGTTACCAGTTACCAGTTACCAGTTACCGCTGATAAGCCTGGTAACTGGTAACTGATAACTGGTAACTGGTAACTGATAACTGGTATGTTACAGACATTGCCCATAGGGATACAGTCGTTTGCGAATTTGCGCAAAGATGATTGCTTGTATGTTGATAAGACGGAGAATATTCACCGTCTTATCACGTCAGGTAGGGTCTTCTTCTTGTCGCGCCCGCGGCGATTTGGAAAATCGCTGCTGGTGAGCACGATGGAAGCCATCTTTAAAGGCAACAAAGCTTTGTTTACGGGGCTGTGGATTGAGAATAATTGGGATTGGACGCAACAGTATCCGGTGATTCGGATTGATTTTGGGGGTACGTCTAATCGCAGTCCCGAAGGCTTGACTAATTCTTTAACGAGTAGGGTAAATGCCAAAGCTAAGGAGTATAACATAAACCTTGAAGCGATAGAACTTCCCGACCGTTTTGAAGAACTAATCGCAAAACTGCATCAATCCACAGAGCAAAAGGTAGTTGTATTGATTGACGAATACGACAAACCCATCATCGACAATCTCTCAAATCTTGACATTGCAGACGCTAACCGTTTGGTTTTGCATGATTTCTATCAGGTGATGAAAGCCGCCGATGAGCATCTGCGTTTTGTGTTTCTCACGGGCGTATCCAAATTCTCCAAAGTATCCATCTTTTCGGGCTTAAACAATCTGCGCGACATCACGATGGATGCCCGATTTGCCACCATTTGCGGCTATACGCAGGCGGAGTTGGAGTCTTATTTTGATGTCTATATTGAGCAATTGGCGCAAAAGTACAAATGCAGCAAGCAGGAAGCAATCGGAAAAATCAAATATTGGTATGACGGCTATTCGTGGGATGGTGAAACGTTTGTGTATAATTCGTTTTCAACTTTGATGTTTTTTGATACGCAAAAGTTTGAAGACCACTGGTTTGAAACAGGGTCGCCTACTTTTATTGTCAATATATTAAGAGCGCACGATGATGTGAAATCGCTTTTGGAGCCAATTCAGATGGAGGCTACGGATTTTAACAGTTTTGATATTAAGGCTATAAATCCGCAGATATTGATGTTTCAGACGGGCTATCTGACTATAAAAAAAATAGAAGAAAATCCGTTTGACGACACCATGCTCTACACATTGGGCGTGCCCAATGAGGAAGTGAACATGGCACTAACGACCCATTTATTAGCAAGTTATGCCGAAACGACTTTGCTTGAGATAAACGAAGGACGTCGGCAAATGATGCGGCAACTTGTGTCGGGCGATTCGCAGCTGTTTGAGCGCAATATGCAAGCTATCTTTGCGCGCATTCCCTACCAGTTGTGGGGCAGCGATGAAAAGTATTATCACTCGTTGTTGTTGCTGTGGCTGAATATGCTGGGCTTCAAGGTAGATGCCGAAATGTGCACCGACAAGGGGCGGATAGATGCCGTGTGGACATGGCAGGAGCGGATTGTGATTGCCGAGATTAAATATGCCGCTGAGGGAGCTACCGATAAATTGATAGACGAGGCATTGGCGCAAATTCGCAAAGTCCGCTATTATGAGCGCTATGCAGGTGAAAACAAACGCATCGCGCTGTTGGCAGTAGCGTTTGCAGGCAAAGAAATTGCCTGCAAGATGGAAGAGTTAGGTAATAATTAAGTAATTGAAAAGCTTAAAGATATGATAAAAAGATTACTTTTAGGAATTGTGCTTTTCGCAATGTGTGGCGTGAAGAGTGCGTCGGCGCAGGGTGCGTCGGTGCAGGGTGCTTATGACCATGATTTTGACAATGGCGAATTTGGGATGAAGCTATGGGTGGAATATGATTATATTGATATTCTTTATAAGTATAAGGGGATGACGCCACCGATAGATTCCATCAAAGTAGAATACTCAATCAATGGTGGTGTTGAGTGGATAGAACTTGCTTGTTTTGTGAACGACCCAGTTTTTGTGGATGTGAATTCGTTATTACGTTCGAAAGCCGATGAAACTATAGAGGTGCTGACAGCAGAAGAAGCAGACAGATACCCCATAAGGTATAGCGCTGGGAATCTTTGGGATTGTTATGCTAATGTTAGATGGCGCCCCAATAGATATATTTCAAACCTTAATATCAGAGTGAAAGGTAGGCGACGCCAAGTTGGGTGGTTGGTATGGGCTGGATATTTTCCTTTTCAATTTGGGAGCCTTCCAATGACGAAGCCGCAGCTGCACAAGCCGGAAATCACCGGCTATGAGATACAGAGTGATGGGACAATAAAGGTCAATACCAACATTCCTAATTTTGGTGATGGCTTTGATGATTGGGGCTGTGACAACCATACCGAGCTGTCTTTGTTACAAAACAATAGTGTTGTAGTTTTACCTCCTCAGTATGTCGCGGGGCAGACGAATAATGTTGATTTGCCACGCACCCGGACGCAATACGCCACCAGTATGGAGCTGAAAGTCAAGACGGCGCGCACGGATTATTACAAGCTGCCCTTCGAGGATGAGATGTCCTGCACTCGACAAGATGAATGGGACAACAAAGTGGTATCACAGGATGCCAAGTCCGACATATTTACCATTCCGCCGTACCCTTGCCCGGACGAAAATAGTTTGCAGGTGACGTCGGCGAATGAAAAAATAACCCTGACATGGACGATGCCTCCCGACACTACGCAGTCTATAGTAGACGACTATAAGATTATGTGGCGGAGAAAAGATGGTGAATGGGCTGATGTCGAGGATGAAAACAAAAAAAGACTCGAGAAAAAGTACGACCCCACCGAAACAAATCCTACTGTCACCTTTCCTTATCCGGCAAAGGATGAGGGCACCAAAGAGTATGAGTTTCTCGTGACGCGTGGTGCGTTTCACCACGAGGAAGCCGAATACAATGTAACACGCTCTGCAACGTTTAACACCGATAGAGTGGCAGCAACCCCTGCCACAGCGGAAATTCAGGAACATGACAGCACCACCGTAAAAGTATCATGGACATTGAATGACGGGCGCTTCAGCACCAACTACCGGTGCCGCATCTACAGAAAAGACGGCACAAAAGCGATGGTGCAAGTACATGAGCAGCCTGTCGCGGCCGGTTCCACTACAGTGGAGTGGGTCGATTCATTCACCGTGGACTGCACACCTTTCTATTACGAAATTCGCATGTTCGATGGTGGTGACGACGTCGGTGGTATCGGCGAATACGGGCAACCATTTGCTAAGACCGACATCCTGTTTATGGAATTGCGGTTGAACAGCGTTGGTGCCATCGCCAATCTCAGTGCCTCCAAAGGCTATTATGACGACAAGGTGCTGGTGAAGTGGGACATGACGCCGAGGCATCGGTTTAAGAGCTTCCGCCTGTCGCGCGCGATTAAGAACCTTGCCGGAGCGCCGACAGAGTCACTCGCCGAAATACCGTCCGGCAGTGTTACCAACTACATGTACGAAGACAAATCTGCCGTTCAGGGCATCTACTACGACTATAAAGTGGTGGGCGTGACAGATTGCGACGGCGATATCAAGGAACACAGCGAAAAGCATTCCACAGGCTACAAGCAGCCTTACGGAACAGTCATCGGGCAGATTGCCTTTAAGAGCGGCTCCACCTCCGTAGTGGGAGCCATGGTTACCGCTACGACTACACCGGAAGCCCCGAACAAGGCTTTCGAGTTCACAAGCGACCATCAGAATTACATCACAACGCCCATCAAGGCGAACTCATTGTCGCCTGCTGCGTTCACATTTCAGGCTTGGGTGAAGCCGCACGATGTGCAGGCTCCCGCCTCGCTGTTCTACACTCATGCCGGACATTATGCGGTGCGAGCCAATGGTTCTGAGAGCTTCACGCTCACAGTCGGCAGCACCGACTTTCTCCTGAGCCTGCCCACCACGGCATGGTTGCAGGCAGACCAATATACGCATGTTACGGTAACGTTTGCCGACAGCACCGCCCGATTGTACATCAACGGGGATTCGGTGGCAACCGCCACCGCCACGGTTACTGCCGCCGCCGCGAGCGCGACCGCGACCGCAGACAGCATTTATCTGGGCAAGAGCAACGCTTCAGTAGCCGGTTTCACCGGCTTCATGGACGAAGTCCGCATCTGGAAAAAAGCCCTGCCGCCGACCAAAATCAAGCAGGATTACGGGCGCTTCATAGCCGGCAAAGAGGCAGACTTGCAAGTCTATTACCGCTTCGACGAGCTAAGCGACGATGAGGTCTATGACGCCTCTGCCACCGCCAGCGGCACCACATTCAACGAAAATCACGGCACCGTCCGCACTGCAAGCAATACCAAACATGATTTTCATACCTTAACTAATGCTCCCAATGCGGCGTTGTTGGCAAACAGAGCCATTACCGATGTGAACGGTTCCTATATCCTCAACACAATCCCCTACGCGGGCGATGGCACCTCGTTTACGCTGACGCCGAATTTGGGCGAAGGCTCAAGTGCACACCTGTTTGCGCCAACCACACGAGCGTACCATTTCAGTGCCGCCAACCATATTTATAACAATGCGGATTTTGAAGATAAATCATCGTTTAAGGTATCCGGTAAGGTCATGTATGAAGGCGGTAATTACCCGGTGGAGGGTTGTACGTTCACGATAGACGGCAACCAGTGTTTGTCGAACGGGAAGCCGATAACGACCGCTGCTAATGGTACCTACGAGTTGGAAGTGCCTGTCGGCGTGCACGAATTTAGGGTGGAGAAGCCGGGGCACTGGTTTGCCAAAGACGGCAAAGCCCTGTCGCTGGTCAGTGGCGAAAATCTTGATTATCAGAGCGACCGCTCCGGCGTGCATTTCTATGACCAAACACGTGTGAAAGTGATTGGGCATATTGCCGGAGGCATACAGGAAGCCGAGGTCGTTTCGGGCTTTGGCTGGGGCAGAAATAATATCGGGGTGGATTCGTTGGTGTTCACGGCGATTGATAAAGTGGGACAGCCCCGGTTGCGTTATGAAGCCTCCGGAGATACCTTTATTATCAATTTGCACGACAAAGGCGCGTGGCTGCGAAACCCAAGCAGGGAACAACTTTTTGGAGCGGAAGAAGAAGATGAGGAATTTGCCGAGGATTGGCCTGCCCAATATGCCGATTCCACCGGCGCGGTGAATTGGGATGCAATAATACGCAAAAATGCCGACGCGTTTGGTGAATTTTATTCCGACGAATTTGGTCTGGATCCTGTAGATTATCTCTTGGCTCAAGAGGATTTTGCTGAATGGCTGGAAGACCCCACAGAGGAAGAATTGCAAGAATATGCCTATCTCGAATCCACCGACGAGATAGACCCGAAAATGGAAGCATGGCTGAACAGTCCCCCGTTTAATTGGGACGCGCCTCTCTCCGAAGAAGACCTGTTGAGTCTGCAAGCCTATGAGGACGCGGACGGGGAGTTTGATTTCGCACGATTTATGCAGGACAACAATATCCCGCTGACCTATTTGGATGAAGACGGCGACTTTGATTTGGAGAGATATATAGATGACTTTTTGGCTGCGTATGATGCGGGTGGGGCTGCCGCCGCCGCCGACTTGGATGGCTATGGCTTGGAGTTGGAATATGAAACGATGTTGGAGAAATTGGCTGACAGCGATTTTGACTTTGGCGGTTTCGCACAAGAGTCTACCGAGATGAAAATTCATGGCAACGAGGTGACTGTTTATATCAACCACATCACCGGCGAATATGTGGCGTGGCTGTACCCCGAAGTGTATAATATAGAGCCCATCAAAACGCTTTATGAAGGCATCATCTATAATGGAAATGAAAGGCTCGACCTGCGCGATGCTCCGGTGGTTGATGAGGCCGCGATGAAAAAAAATACGCTCACTTGGAGCGATTCGGTATTGGTGAACGGGCAGATGCAATTTGTGGAACAGACCGACACCATCCGATACCATAAGGAATGGAACTATATTTATCGTCCGGAACCCATTTACACGATACAGCAGTGGGAGTGGGAGGAGGATGCGGAAACAACTGGCGAGGGAAGTACGGTTAATTATTTTGGTGAAAAAGAGTATGTTTTGCCCGACACAACGCTCATGCTGGTGAATTTGGACTTGCAGCCGAACGATGACGGGTTTTACACCTTTGGCAAACCGGTCTTCCTGCAAGGTAAGTCATATACTTTTGTGATGAATGCGGAAGAATACCATGTCAATCTTAATTCTTTCAACATCATTGCAGAGCCGACGAAGGATGCTACTTTCAGCATTACATCCACCATCGCCGCAAATTCGGCGCCGGTGAACATTAGTATGGATGCGGAACTCGGCATGGGCATTTATGAGTTCGTGGTTGGCGCGCCGAGCGGCGACGGGGTGTCGCGGTTGTCTACCACGATGACCACCGGAGGACGGTCCTATTATTCGGATAATTTTGGTGCTGCCGGGTTGGAAGCTTACGTGCTGGGCGGAACGGTCACCGGCACCGACTTCCGGACGACGGCGCCTCCGAAAGTGGATTTTGTGCTCCACGACCCTCCCGGTACCAGCAGCTACGCCTATATCAATGCCGGTACGACGCTGGTGCACACCGAGTTTGATTCGTGGACAGCAGGCACGTTGATGACTTCTAAAAATACCCTCTCGCTCGGCTATTCCACGATGATGGTGCTGGGGGTGATAGGCACGTCAGCCTCCGCTTATGGAACAGGGGGCGTAGGAATAGAGACTAACAACACATCTATGGGCAATGGCTCTACGCAAACAACCTACAAGTTCAACCGGAACTTTTCCACGATGGCTAACCCTGCCATTATGGGCGGTGGTGCCGATGTGTTTGTGGGCGACCCGGGCGATTTGTTTGTTGGGCAGGCGGTGAATACCCTCTATGGCAAAGTCAATGCCGTGGAGATTAGGAAGACATGGGAGTTTACCAATCCGGATAATATTTTTACAGCAGAGGTGCCCGGCGCTTTTGACATCGGCAAAGTCTCTACCATGGGGGTAGGGGAGAGTTTTGAAACAAGTTTTGCCTACACGGAGTATGAAATAGAGAAAATAATGATCCCCAAGTGGGTCGATGCCGTCTGGGGAGTGCTGTCGCGCATTGTTATCCCGTTAGACAAGTCCTTAACCAAGGCGCAGAACGACAGTGCCATGTACGCCAAATTGTACAACGATTACGGCGTAGATACTGCGAAAATCACCGCGCCCGTATATGTGTCGCATTTGTATGTCAATAACCCCAATTTTGGAATGCTGAACAGCGATACTTCCGCTTTTCACTCGCGCGCTACGGAGGACGGTGCGGCTTCCGGACCAAGCTATACCGTGGTGTGGGACCGCGCCTCGCGGGAGATTCTGAGGGCGATGGATGAGCCGAATTTGGGACATCTGGAAGGTCCGACGGATTCGATAGTCATGGCTTACGACCAGATTAACGGGTGGCTCGGCATTCTGGCTCAAAATGAATTAGCCAAATTAACGGGCGACTATACGCAGAATGTCAGCTTTGGTGCCGGTGTGGGCAGCGTAGGCGTCAGCACTTCTCACGACACGATTTATTCGTATGGCTCAAGCTACAATCGAAACCACCGGGTGTATGTGTCTGCGCACGAAGAAGGGAAGGTTGGCGGCGATTTTGTGTCTGCGCGTAGGGTGGCTACTGCCGACGCCGTGCAGGCGCCTGAGAACGGTAACACCATTGTGCGTGCGCCTTTGAGAGGGGGGTCATGGTGGGCGGAAAGGAAAGAAACGAACAAATTAAAGAAAGCGATGGGAATTACAGGCAACTACAAATACCCTCCCCAAACGGTTACTGTGCAGGTAGCACGGCACACCCAATATGGAAACGTAGTTTTACGCGTCAATCAACCTCCGTCGCAATACAAGCATCCGGTGGTGGTACAAAAAACCGCCATCACGGGATATTTTCAGGATAAATTGATGCATTTAAAAGGTGGAGAAACTCTTCCGAGGCAAAATACAATCTGGCAGTACGAAGAAGGAAAAAACGAATGTGGTCTGTATAAGCGTGAGGTGGACAACCGTGGTATGGTATCTCTTGTTAGAATTGAACCACAGCCGACCGGAATAGCGACTCCCGATGCTTTTGGTAGAGTTCCCATACGGAAAACGAGATACATACCGGCACAGCTGGGTGCGGAGGTGTCTCGGAGACCGACAATGTCACATGGACCCGAAGACCGGGCGGCAAGAATAAAAGAGGTAAAAGAGCTGGAACGTGCATTCGGACACAAAATTAGGACTGCTGATGGAAGATATTGGCCCGGTCCCATCTACTTCTATACTCCGCCGAGAACTGAAAGGAGGGTTGATATTGAAGAAGATCGTACGCCTTTCTATTATGTAGATGGACGTCAAGAGGATGCGACGACGGTTCTGGCAGCGAATAGAGAAGAGTCCGGCATAAGTGAGAGCGGGTATATAGCCTGGCTACGTGACAATGCTTTAGAGGAGGTAGACCCGGACGACTATTTTGGTGATATGGTGGTGTACCGAAATTGGAGAGAGACACATAAGGAGGTTAACCCACTTGATTTCTTCCCTTCCAGACAGTTTAAAAAATGGGAAAATGTGTTGAAACCGGCGGCAATTGCCGAAATGCAAAAAAAAGAAGAAGATAAAAAGAGAAGAAAAACCCTAGCCCGACAGAAAATACACCAAACAAGGCTAGAAGACATAGACCTGGAAGATAATATCGACGACATAGAAGAAAAAATAAAGAAACTCACAGATAAAAGAGAAGCAAAAAAAAGAGAAAAAGGTGGACTGCATAACAATCCAAACAAGAGAAGGAAACTAACCGACAGGATTGAAGAATTAAAAAAAGAAATAAAAGATGAAAAGGCTAAACTAAAAAAAGAAAAGAAAAAACTAAACAACAACAAAGACAGGAGAGAAAAAGCAAGGAAGGTAGCCGAAGGAAAATTAGATGAGGATGCCCTTAACGACGACGCTTTCGTCCACGCTGACGGCGGCGTCGGCGCCGGCGACAACGCTTTCGCCGGCGGTGGCGGCGGCGCCGTTGGTGGCGACGACAACGACCTCCACAGCATAGCGGGAGACGACGGAGACCCTTTAGACCCAGGTGAAGACGGCATCCCCGCCATCCCCTACCTTCCCCCCTACGGAGACCCCCTAGACTTCATGAACATCAGGAGAGCTCGACTCATCGGCATCTTCGCCGAAGTCACCAGCGCCGTCGCTTTCGGCGTCGGCCCTATCCCCCCCCCGGCAGTACCTGGCGACGGCGGCGGCGACGACGACGACAGCGACAGCGATGGCGGCGGCGACGACAGCGACAGCGACGACAGCGACAGCGACGAGGGCGAGGGCGACGGCGGCGATGGCGGCGAAGGCGGCGGCGATGGCGGCGGCGGCGACGGCACCGGAACAGGCACGGGTACCGGCACGGGTACCGGCACTGGCACCGGCACCGGCACGGGTACCGGCACCGGCACGGGTACCGGCACCGGCACCGGCACCGGCACCGGCACCGGCACCGGCACCGGCACGGGTACAGGCACCGGCACCGGCACCGGCACTGGCACTGGCACGGGTACCGGCACCGGCACTGGTACAGGCACCGGCACTGGCACGGGCACGGGTACCGGCACCGGCACCGGCACTGGTACAGGTACCGGCACCGGCACCGGCACCGGCACCGGCACGGGTACCGGCACCGGCACGGTACGGGCACGGGCACGGGGGCGG
>BBRT01000233.1 GCA_001417715.1 Candidatus Symbiothrix dinenymphae | reverse complement strand
CCGTAAATTTGGTGCGGTTGCCCTGAGAGTCATCAGGGCGACCACATCAAATTTATGATGACAAGGAAGACCGCAGGTCTTCAATCTACCCCATACGGGGTAGCAGACGGAAGCAAAATCGCTGAATTTTGATGCGGTTGTCCCGGAAAATTATCCCCCGTAACCATGATTTTCATAAACTATTTTTCCATTTTGGCGGTATCGAATATGTTTTTTCGCCATTAGTCACGCAATCCGGCATGATGCTGTTTACAAATTTGGGCTTATTATTTTCCAAAAATACCACTTTGCCTTTGCGCGTATTCATGTTTTTTCGCAATTCCACACTGATAATGGTGGGTGGAAAATAAACTCTTATTTTTTTGTCGGGATAGTTTTTCTGAATAAATTCAACAGGCGGTAACAAATCGCTATCCCCGCTTACAAGCACCAAAACATCGGTTTTGTCCTGTACACAATCGCCAATCATGCGAATTGCAATATTCACATCCGTTTTCTTTTCCTCAGGGCGGAGTATGGAATACTTGCATTTGGGGCATTTGATGCTCTTTTTCAAGTACTTACCTCTTACAATTTCAAATTGACTCCCGTTTTGCAATTTGTTTGCATTCAGGAAGGCACTCTGCCGCCGCTGTTTGTCCGTATTTAGTGGTGATGCGGTAAAATAGATAACCTTTTCAAGGATTTGATTTTCACTCAAAAATTGGCTAAACAGTTTACAAACATCTATCCAATAGGCACATAACCAAGTGCCATCAGCCCTCTTTTTATTTCTCAATCCGTAATAGAAATTGAAACCATCTACATAAAATGTAACACGTTCACGCATAATACTTTATAGTTAAAAACACATTATACAATCAAAAAAAAGCCACTAAAAAGTGGCTTGGATCCATTCAAGAAAGAATGGAGGGACTTTTAAAAGTGACGCAAAGGTACGACAAATTTTTGTATCTACCAAATATTGGCTAAATCGTTTTTTCAGGTGCTATTTTTAGCAGACGGTGTTTTGTCCCGCAGGGACAGCACTTTATTAACCGTAGACTTCAGTCTACGGTATAAAAATGCTCAGATTCCATTAGTCCCGCATGGGACGACACTTGAGATTGGGTGCAATTTTGCTGAATAGCAATGTGTCGTCCCATGCGGGACTTGGGGGAGGCGGTGGCTCCATCACTCCCGTAGACTAAAGTCTACGGTTAATAAAGTGCTGTCCCTGCGGGACAAAACGAGCCGCACAGTTCTGTCCATAATGGGACTGCGCTCCGGGCAAGTAAAAATAGCACCTGAAAAAAAAGATTTAGCCTGACATTGAAAAAAACATTGCGAGTCAAGCCCGCAATGACACTGAAAAAACATTGCGGGTCGAGCCCGCAATGACGCTGACAGCAACGTAATCAATCTTCCTCATCTTCCTCCAACATAACCTTCTCATACGCCATCCCCGTCGAAGTTGGCGAAAGTGCCTCGGCTGCCTCAAAATCAGCTCGGCTGCCCACTATCAGCTTGCTGTACTCCTTCAAGCCTGTGCCTGCCGGAATCAGATTGCCGCAGATGACGTTTTCTTTCATGCCTTCGAGCTTATCTACTTTGCCGTTGATGGCGGCTTCGTTTAGCACTTTGGTGGTTTCTTGGAACGAGGCTGCCGACATGAAGCTGGTGGTTTGCAGGGCTGCTCGTGTGATGCCTTGCAACACCTGATTGGCTGTTGCCGGTACTGCGTCGCGCACTTCCACGGGCTTCATATCGCGGCGTTTCAATGCTGAGTTTTCGTCGCGCAGTTTGCGCATCGTTACGATTTGTCCTTCCTTCAGGTTGGGCGAATCGCCTGCTGCTATGACCACTTTTTTGCCCCAGATGCGGTCGTTTTCTTCCATCACGAGGTTTTTGTCTATGAGCTGTTGCTCAAGGAAGCGGGTGTCGCCCGGCTCTATGATTTCTACTTTGCGCATCATCTGGCGCACGATGACCTCGAAATGTTTGTCGTTGATTTTCACCCCTTGCAGGCGGTAAACGTCTTGCACCTCGTTGACGATGTATTCCTGCACCGCCGTTGGTCCGTTGATTGCCAAGATGTCTGATGGCGTGATGGCTCCGTCCGAAAGTGGCGTACCGGCTTTCACGTAGTCGTTTTCCTGCACCAAAGTCTGTTTGATGAGTGGCACCATGTAGTTCTTAAATTCGCCCGTTTTGGAGGTTACTACGACTTCCCTGTTACCGCGTTTGATTTTGCCGAACGACACTTCGCCGTCGATTTCCGACACCACTGCCGGACTCGACGGGTTGCGCGCCTCAAACAACTCGGTCACACGGGGCAAACCACCCGTGATGTCGCCCGCCTTGCCCACAGCACGCGGAATTTTCACAAGTATCTCACCCACAGCCATTTTATCTTTCTCCTCTTTCACCACATGGGCGCCCAGAGGCAAGGTGTAAGTCTTCAAAATTTCGCCATTGCTGCCCAAAATCTGCGCCACAGGCACTTTCGCCTTATCGCGCGACTCCACAATAATCTTTTCTCTCAAACCGGTCTGCTCATCGTATTCGTTTTTGTACGTCACGTTTTCCTGCATGTTTTCAAAATGCAACTTACCCGGAACTTCCGACACGATAACCGCGTTGAACGGGTCCCATTCGAGCACCACATCGCCCTTTTTGAGTTTGGCACCGCTCTTGAAATACAATTTGGCGGCATACGGGATGGTGTGGTTCGACAACACAATTTTCGTGTTGATGTCGATGATGCGCAACTCGGCTTGACGACTGATGACGATTTGGGCTTTTTTGCTTGCCTCGTCCACCGTGTCCACCGTGCG
This sequence comes from Candidatus Symbiothrix dinenymphae, assembly GCA_001417715.1. GTDB lineage: Bacteria > Bacteroidota > Bacteroidia > Bacteroidales > Azobacteroidaceae > Azobacteroides > Azobacteroides dinenymphae. Next base: position 20,535 of record BBRT01000233.1, on the reverse strand, counting down.
AATTTCGTCCAATTCGAGGATGCCGTCGTATTTCGAAGTTACGTTGTTTTCCGCCGCAATATTTGAGGCGATACCACCAACGTGGAACGTGCGCAAGGTCAGCTGCGTACCCGGCTCACCGATAGACTGCGCCGCAATCACGCCCACAGCCTCTCCTTTTTGAACCATCCGACCGCTTGCCAGGTTGCGTCCGTAGCATTTCGCGCAAACGCCTTTTTTCGATTCGCAAGTCAATACCGAGCGGATTTCCACCCGTTCAATCGGCGAATTTTGAATGGCTTCTGCTATATCTTCCGTGATTTCTTCGCCCGTGCGTACCAAAATTTCACCCGTAATCGGATGCTGAACATCGTGTACCGACACGCGCCCCAAGATACGTTCATAAAGCGAAGCCACCACCTCTTCGTTGTTTTTCAATTCCGTTGCCACCAATCCGCGCAACGTGCCACAGTCCTCTTCGTTGATAATCACGTCATGCGACACATCCACGAGGCGACGGGTCAAATAACCGGCATCCGCCGTCTTCAACGCCGTATCCGCCAACCCTTTACGCGCACCGTGAGTGGAAATAAAGTATTCCAACACCGACAGCCCTTCCTTGAAGTTCGACAAAATCGGGTTTTCGATGATTTGCGCGCCTTCGGCACCGCTCTTTTGCGGTTTCGCCATCAAACCACGCATACCGGACAACTGACGAATCTGCTCCTTGCTACCACGAGCACCCGATTCCAACATCATAAACACCGAGTTGAAACCCTGCTTGTCTTCGCGCAGTTGCTTTATCAAAATATCCGACAAACGCGAATTGGTGTGCGTCCAAATATCAATAATCTGGTTGTAGCGCTCGTTGTTGGTGATGAAGCCCATGTTGTAGTTGCTCAGAATTTGTTCCACCTCATCGTAGCCCTCTTTCACCAGTGTTTCTTTTTCTTTCGGGATGATAATATCTTCCAGGTTGAACGACAGACCGCCCTTGAACGCCATCGTGTAGCCCAAATCCTTAATATCGTCCAGGAACCGCGCCGTTTTCGCCACGCCGCACTCTTTGATGACGCGCCCAATAATTTCACGAAGCGATTTTTTGGACAATTCTTCGTTGATGAAGCCCACCTCTTTCGGCACAAATTCGTTGACCATCACGCGCCCGACAGACGTTTCAAGCAGGCGGTTGACGTATTGTCCCTTGTCGTCGATGTCTATCACCATAATTTTGACGGGGGCGTGGATGTCCACTTTCCCTTCGTTGTATGCGATGACCGCCTCTTCCGGACCGTAGAACTTCAAGCCGCTGCCTTTCGCGCCGGTACGCAATTTGGTGATATAAAACAAGCCCAAAACCATGTCTTGCGATGGCACTGTAATCGGCGCGCCATTGGCAGGGTTCAGGATATTGTGCGAAGCCAGCATCAGCATTTGTGCCTCCAGGATAGCCTCGTTGCCAAGCGGCAAGTGCACAGCCATCTGGTCGCCATCGAAGTCGGCGTTGAATGCCGTACAGGAAAGCGGGTGCAACTGAATAGCCTTTCCTTCAATCATTTTCGGCTGAAAAGCCTGAATACCCAAGCGGTGAAGGGTAGGGGCGCGGTTGAGCAGCACAGGGTGCCCTTTCATCGCGTGCTCCAAAATGTCCCAAACGACAGCCTCTTTGCGGTCAACGATTTTCTTCGCCGACTTTACCGTTTTCACAATGCCGCGCTCGATTAACTTACGGATTACAAACGGTTTATAGAGTTCGGCAGCCATCCCTTTCGGAATACCGCACTCGTGCATCTTCAATTCGGGACCAACGACAATCACCGAGCGTGCCGAATAATCGACACGTTTACCCAACAGGTTTTGACGGAAACGCCCTTGTTTCCCTTTCAAACTGTCGGACAATGATTTAAGCGGACGGTTGGATTCGGTCTTCACGGCACTTGACTTGCGCGAATTGTCGAACAACGAGTCCACAGCCTCCTGAAGCATGCGTTTTTCGTTACGCAAAATCACTTCGGGAGCCTTGATGTCAATCAGTCGTTTCAAACGGTTGTTGCGGATGATGACGCGGCGATACAAATCGTTCACATCGGAGGTCGCAAACCGGCCGCCATCCAGCGGAATCAGCGGGCGCAATTCGGGCGGAACCACCGGAAGCACCTTCATAATCATCCATTCGGGTCTGTTTTTGTCTTTGGCAGCGCGGAACGATTCCACCACCTGCAAGCGTTTCAAGGCTTCCGTCTTGCGCTGCTGTGAGGTGTCGTTGCTCGCTTTGTGACGCAATTCGTAGGACAAAGAATCCAAATCCAAGCGAGTCAGCAACTCATAGAGAGCCTCTGCGCCCATTTTGCAGATAAATTTGTTGGGGTCGGTATCGTCTAACTGCTGATTTCCGGCAGGCAGCGAATCCATGGCTTCCCAGTATTCGTCTTCCGTCAGCAAGTCGTTAATCTCCTTACTCTCAGAGAGAACACCCGGCTGAATCACCACATAACGTTCATAATAAATGATGCTATCCAATTTTTTAGTCGGCAATCCCAACAGATATCCAATCTTGTTGGGCAGCGAGCGAAAATACCAGATATGAGCCACCGGAACCACCAAACCGATGTGCCCCACGCGCTCACGACGCACTTTTTTCTCCGTCACCTCCACGCCACAACGGTCGCAGATAATACCTTTGTAACGAATGCGTTTGTATTTCCCGCAATGACATTCATAATCCTTGCACGGTCCAAAAATCCGCTCGCAAAACAAACCATCCCGCTCCGGCTTATACGTGCGATAATTGATTGTTTCCGGCTTCAAAACCTCGCCACTGGACTGCTCCAAAATCTCATCCGGAGATGCCAAACTAATAGAAATCTTCGAAAAATTTGATTTTTTACCACTCTCTTTTTTAATAAAAGCCATATTCTTTTCTTTATTACTCAAAATTAATACTTAACCCCAATCCCTTCATCTCGTGCAGGAGCACATTCAATGACTCCGGCATACCCGGACGCGGCATTGGGTCACCTTTTACAATCGCTTCGTAGGCTTTGGCGCGTCCATTCACGTCGTCCGACTTGATGGTGAGCACCTCTTGCAGGATGTAGGAGGCTCCGAACGCTTCGAGTGCCCAGACTTCCATTTCTCCGAAACGCTGTCCGCCGAATTGCGCTTTACCGCCCAGAGGCTGCTGCGTAATCAGTGAATACGGTCCGATGGAGCGCGCGTGCATCTTGTCATCGACCATGTGACCGAGTTTCAGCATGTAAATCACGCCCACCGTTGCCGGTTGGTCAAACAGTTCGCCTGTGCCGCCATCGTGGAGGTATGTTTTGCCGTAGCGAGGCACACCGGCTTTGTCTGTCCATTCGTTCAAATCGTCCAAGGATGCACCGTCGAAGATAGGTGTTGCAAATTTGACACCCAAATTGCGTCCCGACCAGCCGAGCACCGTTTCAAAAATCTGCCCCAAGTTCATACGCGAAGGCACTCCCAGCGGGTTGAGCACGATGTCCACAATCGTGCCATCGTCCAGGAACGGCATATCTTCGTCGCGCACAATGCGGGACACAATGCCCTTGTTGCCATGACGACCGGCCATTTTGTCACCCACTTGCAGTTTACGTTTTTTCGCAATATACACTTTCGCCATTTGAACGATGCCGTTTGGCAACTCGTCACCGATGGTCAAGTCGAATTTCACACGTTTCATTTCGCCGTCAATTTCTTTGTATTTGCGAACGTAATTGGCTATCAATGCGATGATTAACTCACTTTTCTGCGGGTCGGCAATCCATTTGGAATTGGCAACTTGCAAATAGTCTACATTCTCCAATATGACTTTCGTGAAGCGCAACCCTTTGGCTACCAATTCCATACCCATAAAGTCTTTCACCCCTTGCGACACTTTACCTTCCACAAGTGAGTGTAACTTCCTGACTAACTCGGTTTTAAGTGCCGCTTGTTTGACTTCATATTCTTCGTCAATCTGCGGAAGCAGTACTTTGTGACCCAATTTGCTTTTGCCGGTAGCGGTCTTTTTCGCCGCCGCTTTGGAAAACAAATTGCGACCAATCACCACGCCTCGCAACGATGGAGTAGCCCTCAACGAAGCATCTTTCACATCGCCCGCCTTGTCGCCAAAGATGGCACGCAGCAGTTTTTCTTCGGGCGACGGGTCGGTTTCGCCTTTCGGCGTAATCTTACCAATCAAAATATCACCCGGCTCCACATGCGCACCGATGCGAATCATACCGGTGTCGTCCAAATCTTTGGTGATGTCTTCGCTAACATTTGGAATGTCGTTGGTGAGTTCTTCCATCCCGCGTTTTGTTTCGCGAACTTCCAAAATATATTCGTCCACGTGCACGGAGGTGAAGATGTCTTCACGCACCACACGCTCGCTAATCACAATAGCATCCTCAAAATTGTAACCCTTCCAAGGCATGAACGCCACTTTCAGGTTGCGACCGATAGCCAATTCGCCGTTTTCGGTGGAATAGCCCTCTGTCAACATCTGGTCTTTCACGACACGCTGACCCACTTTGCAAATCGGACGCAAATCAAGCGTAGTGCTCTGGTTCGTTTTGCGGAACTTCGGCACAAGGTACGACTTAACAGCCGTATCAAAACTCACAAAGTCCTCATCCTCAGTGCGGTCATACTTAATATCAATGCGAGTAGCATCCACATAAACCACTTCTCCCGACCCTTCGGCGGTGATTTGTGTACGCGAATCCTGTATCAAATTGGCTTCAATGCCCGTCCCCACAATCGGCGCTTCGGAGCGCAACAAGGGCACTGCCTGGCGCATCATGTTGGAACCCATCAACGCGCGGTTGGCATCATCGTGTTCCAAGAACGGAATCAGCGCAGCCGCAATGGAGGCTATCTGAACAGGCGAAACGTCCATCAAATTGATGTCGGACGGCGACACTATCGGATAATCCGCATCCTGACGCGCTTTCACACGAGCGGCGGAAATTTTATTGTCATCATCCAACGGCGCATTGCCCTGAGCAATGATTTTGCCCTCTTCCTGCTCTGCCGTCAAGTAAATCAAATTATCCGAATTCATATCCACTTTCGCATTTTCAACCTTGCGATAGGGCGTTTCGATAAAGCCGAGATTGTTAATTTTGGCATACACGCAGAGCGACGAAATCAAACCGATGTTAGGTCCTTCCGGCGTTTCTATCGGACACAGACGACCGTAGTGGGTGTAGTGCACGTCTCGAACCTCAAAACCGGCTCGCTCGCGCGACAGACCACCGGGACCAAGTGCCGACAGACGGCGCTTGTGCGTGAGTTCTGCCAACGGATTAGTCTGGTCCATGAATTGTGACAGGGCGTTGGTGCCAAAAAACGTATTGACCACCGCCGAAATCGTTTTCGCGTTAATCAAATCAATTGGCGTAAACACCTCATTATCACGCACATTCATACGCTCGCGAATGGTTCGCGCCATACGAGCCAAACCAATGCCAAACTGACCATATAATTGCTCGCCAACGGTGCGCACACGGCGGTTGCTCAAGTGGTCGATGTCGTCCACATTGGCTTTGGAGTTAATCAATTCAATCAAATACTTGATAATCTCGATGATGTCTTCTTTGGTCAGGACTTTCACGTCCATAGAGGTCGTCAGGTTCAACTTGCGGTTGATACGGTAACGTCCCACCTCGCCCAAATCGTAACGTTTTTCGGAGAAAAACAAGTTCTGAATCACTTCACGCGCACTGGCATCATCGGCAGGGTCGGCACTGCGGAGTTGGCGATAGATATACACCACAGCATCGCGCTCCGAGTTGCTCGGGTCTTTCTGCAAGGTGTTGTAGATAATCGCGAAATCCGACATATTCATATCTTCGCGGTGCAGCAAAACCGTTTGCGCACCGGATTCGAGAATAGCACGGAGATGTCCATCTTCGATAAGTGTTTCGCGGTCAACAAGCACCTCATTGCGCTCGATGGAAACCACCTCGCCGGTGTCTTCGTCCACAAAATCCTCCACCCAAGTGCGTAGCACCCGAGCCGCCAATCGGCGCCCGACGATGCTTCTGATGTTGGATTTGTCCACTGCCACCTCGTCTGCCAAGTTGAAAATCTCCAAAATATCCTTGTCACTTTCAAAGCCGATGGCTCTCAAAAGTGTTGTGACCGGCAATTTCTTTTTGCGGTCGATGTAGGCATACATGACATTGTTGATGTCGGTCGCAAACTCAATCCACGACCCACGAAACGGGATGATGCGCGCCGAATAGAGCTTGGTACCGTTGGTGTGCATACTCGTGCCGAAAAACACGCCCGGCGAACGATGCAACTGCGATACCACCACGCGTTCTGCGCCGTTAATCACAAACGTACCCGCCTCGGTCATGTAGGGAATAGGTCCCAAATACACGTCCTGAACCACCGTATCAAAATCCTCGTGGTCGGGGTCGGTGCAGTATAATTTTAACTTGGCTTTTAAGGGCACACTGTAAGTCAGCCCCCGCTCCAGACACTCTGAAATGGTGTAGCGCGGCGGGTCGACAAAATAGTCCAAAAATTCAAGGACGAAGTTGTTACGGGTATCTGCTATCGGAAAATTTTCCGAGAATACCTTGTACAACCCCTCATTCTTCCGTTTTTCGGAAGGGGTGTCCAATTGTAAGAAGTCTTGGAACGACTTTAATTGCACTTCGAGAAAATCCGGAAACGCTAATGGATTTTTTATCGAAGCAAAATTGACTCTCTGAGTATTTGTTTTTATAGAAGACATTGTTGCAAAAATTTTAGAACGTAATTAAAACTTGTATTTGAACATTTAAATGTTCTGCGCAAAAAGGAGGTGCCCCGAAGTCCCGCTAAGGACTTCTAAGGCGTTCTCCAAGGTTGTGGGCGAAGTTTTATTTAAGTTCAACTTCTGCTCCGGCTTCTTCTAATTGTTTCTTCAAATTCTCCGCTTCGTCCTTCGCAACGCCTTCCTTCAATGGTGCCGGAGCGCCATCTACGATGTCTTTTGCTTCTTTCAGACCAAGTCCGGTCAATTCTTTCACTAACTTCACGACAGCCAACTTGTTAGCACCTGCGCCTTTCAAAATCACATCGAATGATGTCTTTTCCTCAGCCGCAGCACCGGCTGCTCCACCGGCTGCGGGAGCCGCAACAGCCACAGCAGCAGCTGCGGGTTCGATACCGTATTCCGTTTTCAAAATTTCAGCGAGTTCGCTTACTTCCTTTACGGTCAAGTTCACTAATTGTTCAGCAAAAGCTTTTAAATCTGCCATTTTCTTATAAATTTTAAATTGTTTTTAATTTTAACTTTTTTTTCTCTTGTCATTGTCCTCCAAAGAAGTGATTCTTCGCAGGGGATGGCGGGTCAAGCCCGCCATGACAGTCTTTTTTTTATCTGTTCTCTAATGTTTTTAATACTCCCGAAATGGTCTGACCTCCTGATTGAAGGGCTGAAATGACGTTCTTGACGGGCGATTGCAACAAGGCAATGACATCGCCGATAAGTTCATTTTTGCTCTTAATAGAGATAAGCATTTCAAGATTTCCGGCTCCGAGATAGAACCCCTCTTGCACATACGCCGCTTTCAACTTCGGAAATTCCGTTCCTGCCGATTGCGTGAATGCTTTGATGAGCTTTGCAGGGCTGTTGGCATTGTTCGAAAACATGATTGCCGTGTTGCCTGTCAAAGCCGGGTTCAATTGGGAGAAGTCTGTTTCCAATTGGTCAAGGGCTTTCTTAAACAAGGTGTTTTTGACCATCACCAGTTTAATGTCCTCCTTGGTACACCGTCTTCTCAACGCACCGGTGTTGGCAGCATTAAGTGCCGTCAAGTCAGTGAGATAGAAGTTTGTGTACTGTGCTACTGTGGTCGCAATTTGTGCGATTACGGTTGATTTATCTTCCTTTTTCATCTTCTTTTAATCAATTTAAATTTTCGTCAACCGATTTGATATCAATCTTGATACCCGGACTCATTGTACTCGAAAGATAAAGACTCTTCATGTAAACACCCTTTGCCGCAGATGGTTTCATCCTGTTGATAGTTGCAATGAAGTCTTTGGCATTTTCGCGAATTTGCTCCGGCGTGAATGAAACTTTACCGATGGAAACGTGAACAATTCCGGTTTTATCCACTTTGAAGTTGATTTTACCTTGTTTCACTTCCTTCACCGCGGTGGCTACATCATTGGTCACAGTACCGCTTTTGGGGTTGGGCATCAGGTTTCGAGGACCCAATACTTTCCCTAACGCACCCACTTTGCCCATGTTTGCCGGCTGTGTGATAATCACATCCACATCCGTCCATCCGCCTTTGATTTTTTCGATATACTCATCCAACCCTACAAAGTCAGCTCCTGCCTCCTTGACAGCAGCCTCCTGGTCGGGAGTTACCAACGCGAGCACTCGCACTTGCTTTCCTGTCCCATGGGGCAGCGAAATAACGCCTCTCACCATCTGATTTGCTTGACGGGGGTCTACGCCCAAGCGCACATCCAAGTCCACAGAAGCATCGAACTTGGTGTAGTTCACTTCTTTGACCAAGGCAGATGCCTCTTTCAGCGTGTAACTTTTCCCCGCTTCCACCTTTCCTACGGCAACTTTCTGTTTTTTTGTCAGTTTACTCATAACTCTTTAGTGAAACTTTTAATTATGCGGGAAAAGCCCCTTTAACAGTGATACCCATGCTGCGGGCGGTTCCTGCAACCATTTTCATGGCTGAGTTGACCGTGAAGCAGTTCAAGTCGGGCATTTTATCCTCTGCAATCGTTTTCACCTGTTCCCAAGTGACTTCTGCCACCTTTTTGCGGTTCGGCTCAGCAGAACCGCTTTTCAGTTTGATGGCTTCCAATAACTGGATTGCCACCGGCGGATTTTTGACGATAAAATCAAACGACTTGTCGGCGTAGTAAGTAATTACAACCGGTAATGTCTTACCCGACTTGTCTTGGGTGCGGGCATTGAATTGCTTGCAAAACTCCATGATGTTGATACCCTTAGAACCCAATGCAGGTCCTACGGGCGGAGAAGGATTTGCAGCCCCTCCCTTAATCTGTAATTTTAACGCTCCGGCAATTTCTTTAGCCATTTGTAAATAAATTTTTAATTTAACACTCTTTTTTGAAATCGAATAATCTCAACTGTAACAAGTACAGACGTGGCGCGCCACGTCTCTACTAATCAAAATTATTCTTTTTCCACTTGCAAGTACCCTAACTCGAGGGGACTTTTACGTCCGAAAATTTTGACCATTACCTTGATTTTTTTCTTATCAGGGTAAACCTCTTCGATTTCACCGTGGAAGCCGGTGAATGGACCAACATTTATCTTGACGTTCTCACCAACCATGAACTCGACTTCCATCTCCTCAGTTTGTTCCAGCAGTTCGTCTGCTTTTCCCAAAATGCGGGCGGCTTCAGCGGGTCGCAACTGTGCAGGCTCGTTGGTGCCAAGGAAGCCAATCACATAATTGACTCCTTTTAAGAAGTGGGAAACTTCGCCGTCCAAAATGGCTTCAATCACAATGTAACCCGGGAGAAACGCTCGCTCTTTGATTGTCTTCTTCCCATTGCGATTTTGAAGCACCTTTTCAGTCGGAACGATAACCTGCGTAACACGGTCTTGCAGGTTATGGTTTCTGATTTCCGCCTCCAAATATCCTTTTATCTTGTTCTCTTTGCCGCTGACGGCTCGGAGAACATAGAACTTCTTTTCCAATTTTTCGCTTTCAGCCATTTTGCTTGTTATTATCAAAAATGAATAGTATCAAAAATGAACGTGCGTATATACAAATTTCATCACGCCCTCAAACACAGAATCAATCCCAAACAGCACCAACGACATGATGAGCGCAGCCACCAGCACAACCACCGTACTGTTGGACAACTCCTTCTGTGTAGGCCACGAAACCTTATGAACCAATTCGTCATAAGATGCTTTTACGCTATTTACTACTCTATTCATTATCTTTGTATTTTACAATAAACATTCTATACATATTATATACACTCTCTATACATTCTCTCTGCACGGAACGAGAGACTCGAACTCCCGACCCTCGGTTTTGGAGACCGATGCTCTACCAACTGAGCTAGTTCCGTATGTTCATCACTGCAACCGTGCGCTCAGCGCGGTAAAAAAACGCCCCGCAAGGTAGCCAAACAATAGATTCAACCGGATTAGGGGCAAAATCGGGCGCAAAGGTACAACATTTTTTTGAAATAACCAAATGATTTTGAAAGTTTTTTTGAAAATCGGCTAATTTTTTTTCAGGTGCTATTTTTTGCAAACGGTATTTTATCTCGTAGGGATAAAATACAGTCAATTTTGAACCACTCCACATATTTAAAATATCATTTTAATAGAAATATTTTAAATTTTCTGTCAAAATGCTTGTTATTTAAAAATATTTGTGTAATTTTGCACCGTCAAATTAATAAAAAATATGAAAAAAGTAAGTTATGTATTGGTTTCGCTGCTATTTGGGTGCACGGCTTCTGTCGCGGCACAAGAGGCGAGTGGTGTGAGTTTTTCTGCAGGTGCAGATGTGGTGAGTGCGTATGTGTTTCGGGGGGCACTTCAAGAAGCCTTCCCCGGAGCCAATGTGCAACCGGCGGTGAAGATGTCGGTGGGCGGTTTTTCTTTGGGTGCATGGGGGAGTACAAGCCTCTCTGCCGGTGCCAAGGAAGTGGATTTGATTGTTGGCTATGACATAGCCGGTGCTTCGGTGTGCATTACGGACTACTGGATTGTGGCTTCCGGGGGCGACTACTTCAAGTTTGGTGAAAATGAGACCGCTCACGCCTTTGAGGTGACTGTTGGTTACACTTTGCCGGAAGCGTTTCCGTTGTCAATTGCTTGGAACACGATTTTTGCAGGGGCGGACGTGCTCAATTCTGACGGCGACAAAGCCCTTTCTACTTATGTGGGCTTGACTTATCCGTTTGCGGTGAAAGGGGTGGATTTGGAAGCGGAATTGGGTTTCACGCCTTGGGAGGGTGCTTATTCCAACAATTTCAATGTGGTGAACGTGAGTTTGAAAGCCGCGAAAGCGATTGCTGTTACGAACGATTTCGCGCTTCCGGTATTCGTGCAATACCTCATAAATCCTTACCAGGAGGATGCTAATTTGGTATTTGGCATTAATCTGAGTTTCTAAAAACATTAATAATTTAAATAAATAAAGGTATGAAAAAAATTGAAGCTATTGTTCGCAAATCGAAATTTGCGGATGTTCGTAAATCATTGCACGAAGCCGACATCGAGTTTTTGTCGTGGTGGGACGTGAAAGGGCAGGGCGATGCCAAACAGGGGCTGATTTTCAGGGGTATAGCCTACGACATCAACGCCATCGACCGCATTTACATCTCCTTCGTAGTGCGCGAAATGAATGTTCAAAAGTCCATTGATGCCATCCTGAAATCCGCCTTCACGGGCGAAAGTGGCGACGGCAGGATTTTTGTGTCCACCATCGACCAGTCTATCCGCATTCGCACGGGGGATTTGGGGGATGAAGCGTTGTATAATAAAGAGTTATGAGTTATGAATTATGAATTATGAATTAAAAATTATTATTAAGATGAAAAAGATATTTGAATATTTTGGGGTGATTGTGGGGTTGTTTTTATGCAGCCCTGTTGCTGTGGCTCAAGGTGAGGCTACTTTGGATTCGGGCAATACGGCTTGGATTCTGGCTGCTACTATGCTGGTGATGCTGATGACTATTCCCGGATTGGCGTTTTTTTATGGTGGGATGGTGCGGCGCAAAAATGTGTTGAGCGTGATGATGCAATGTATTGTGCTGACGGCTGTTATCACCATCGAATGGATTGTTTATGGCTACAGTGCCGTGTTCGGAACGGGTTTTGCCGACAGCGGCATCATCGGCGAGTTTATCGGCGGCTTCGACAAGATTTTCCTCCACGGCATCAGCAAAGACACGCTGACGAGTGGCAATATCCCCGAAGTGCTTTTCGCGCTGTTTCAATGCAAGTTTGCGGTCATCACGCCCGCTTTGATTGTGGGCGCATTTGCCGAGCGGATTAAATTTTCGGGCTTTCTGCTGTTCTCTCTTTTGTGGACTATTCTCGTTTACAACCCGATGGCGCATTGGGTTTGGGGCGGTGGCTGGATGATGCGCATGGGTGCGCTCGACTTTGCGGGCGGCACGGTGGTACATATCAACGCGGGGATTTCTGCCCTCATTCTGGCGATTATGCTCGGCAAGCGCAAGGGCTATGGCACCAATATGATGATTCCGCACAACATCCCGCATGTGGTGTTGGGCACTGCTCTGCTGTGGCTGGGGTGGTTTGGCTTCAATGCCGGTAGTGGACTTGCCGCCGATGGCTTGGCTGCCAACGCTTTCCTCGTAACCCACTTGGCAACATCCGTAGCCGCCGTCACATGGATGACGGTGGAATGGCTGCTTCACAAAAAGCCCACCGTCATCGGCATCTGCACCGGTGCAGTAGCCGGCTTGGTCGCCATCACGCCTGCCGCCGGTTCGGTTGATGCGCTGGGCGCACTGTTTATCGGAATTCTTTCGGCTATAATATGCTTCACATCAGTAGCTTACCTCAAGCCTAAATTTGGATACGATGATTCGCTCGACGCATTCGGCGTGCACGGCGTTGGCGGCTTTGTGGGAGCCATCCTCACCGGCGTGTTTGCCACGCAAGTGATTACCGACGGCGAACAGGGCGCACTCTACGGCGATTGGCATCAATTGGGCGTGCAGGCAGTCGTAAACCTCGCAGCAATAGCCTTCGCCGCAGCAATGACCTTCATCCTCTTCAAGCTGGTAGATAAAACAGTGGGCTTGCGTGCCGATGAAAAATCCGAAGCCATAGGGCTGGATATTTCGCAACACGGGGAAATTGCGTATAGCGAGGAAGAATAGAATTTTTGCTTACTTTTGTGCTTTCAAATGACATTGATAAGATGAAACTATCCATTCAAGAGATTGCACAAATCATTGGTGCACAGGCAAATACACTGCATGATGCAGAAATTTCCGTCTTGCTGACAGACAGCCGCTCGGTGTCGGAGGCAGACGGTGTTTTGTTTTTCGCTTTGCAAACAGAGCATAATGACGGACATCGCTACATCAAGGCATTGTATGACAAAGGCGTGCGCAACTTTGTGGTGCAACACACCTTTGACGGCATGGAGGCAATGCCGAACGCCAATATTCTGCTCGTGCCGGACACATTGGCGGCTTTGCAAGCCATAGCCACACACCACCGCCGACAATTTAACATCCCCATCATCGGCATCACGGGCAGCAACGGCAAAACGATTGTCAAGGAATGGCTCTATCAACTGCTTCACGACCAATTCACAATCGTGCGCTCGCCCCGCAGCTACAACTCGCAAACGGGCGTACCCCTCTCGGTGTGGCAACTCAACGCTCAAACGCAACTCGGCATCTTTGAAGCCGGCATCTCCCTCCCGGGCGAAATGGAACGCCTCGAAGCCATCATCAAGCCCACCATCGGCATTTTCACCGGCATAGGCGAAGCCCATCAGGAAAATTTCATCTCGCAGGAAGAGAAATGCTTCGAAAAATTGAAACTTTTTGAAGCAACAGAAGTCATTATTTATAACGAAGACCAACCTTTAGTCAAGTATTGCATGGAAAAACAGGGGCTTTTGCCGAAAGCATTCGCATGGTCGATGAAAAACGAAAATGCCGCGCTTTACATCTCAAAAATTGAAAAGCACATCGACCACACAGTCATCAGTTACCAGTTACCAGTTACCAATCAGCTGGTCACTGGTCACTGGTCACTGGTAACTGGTAACTGCATCAAGATTCCCTTCACCGATGATGCCTCCATTGAGGATGCTATTCATTGTTTGGCAACGGTGCAATATCTGACAACTGCCGTGCACGGGGCTGCTTGGGAGGCTTTAGACCCTGTGGCGATGCGCTTGGATGTCAGCAAAGGTGTGAATGGCAACATTTTGATTAACGACACTTACAATTCGGACATCAATTCGCTGTCTATTGCGCTGGATTTTATGGCGCGGCGGTCGGGCGATAATCAGCTCAAACGCACGCTCATTTTGTCCGACATCCTGCAATCCGGTATGGTGCCCGCCGCTTTTTATCGCAAAGTGGCGGAATTGGTGCAGCAGAAGCAGGTGCAGCACATCATCGGCATCGGTCCCAACCTCATGTCGCATTCCAACCTCTTTGCGTCGGCGAAGGATTTTTACCCCACCACCGAGAGTTTTTTGGAGTCGGGCACTTGGCGACACCTGAAAAATTCGCTGATTCTGATAAAAGGTGCTCGGCAGTCGCGCTTTGAACGAATTGTGGAGCAGTTGGAAGAAAAAGCCCACCAGACGGTGCTGGAAGTCGATTTGGATGCTGTCATTCACAATCTCAAATACTTTCGCTCGAAACTCAAACCCACTACGAAGGTTATTTGTATGGTCAAGGCGTTTGGCTACGGCATTGGGTCGTATGAATTGGCAAAAACCCTGCAAGAGCGCGGTGCTGACTATTTGGCGGTTGCCTTAGCCGACGAGGGAGCCGAACTCCGCCGCGAGGGAATTTTGATGCCCATCATGGTGATGAACCCCGAAAAACACGCTTTCAACACCCTCTTTGAGCACCATCTGGAACCCGAAATATACAACCTCAGTATGCTGGAAGCCATCATCCGCGAAACCGAACGACGGGGCATCGTCCGCTACCCCATCCACCTCAAATTGGACACAGGCATGACGCGGCTGGGCTTCGATACGGCAGATTTACCAACCGTAGCAGCCAAATTGAAGGCGCAAAACGGCGTGGAGGTGAAATCGGTGTTTTCGCATCTGGCAGGCAGCGATTCGCCGCTGCTGGATGATTACACGCACACGCAAATTCAGCGGTTTACGGAGGAGTCCGACCTGTTGGCCCGTCATTGCGGGCGTGACCAGCAACCCCCCAATGACAACAAACTGCCATTCATGCGCCACATCCTCAATTCCGCAGGCATCGAACGTTTCCCCGAATTTCAATTCGACGCCGTGCGGCTCGGCATTGGCTTGTATGGCATCTCGGCGGTGGATTCGAGTGTATTGAAGCCGGTGGCTTCGCTCAAAACGTGCATCCTGCAACTTAGGAAAGTTGCCGCCGACGAAACGGTGGGCTACAATCGCAACGGCAAACTCACGCGCACTTCGCGCATCGCCTGCCTGCCCATCGGCTACGCCGACGGACTCGACCGCCGCTTGGGCAACGGACACGGTAAAGTGCTCATCAACGGACATTTATGTCCGTTAGTTGGAAACATCTGCATGGATATTTGCATGGTGGACGTCACGGATGCACCCGCACAAGAGGGCGATGCCGCACTCATTTTTGGCGAACAAATCGCCATCACCAAGCTGGCAGAGCAATTGCAAACCATCCCCTACGAAATCCTGACCTCCATCTCGCCACGCGTGAAAAGGGTGTATTTTAAAGAATAATAGGAAAAACACGGGAAAAAATCCGCGTTTTATCGTTTGTGCAGCACATAAGCAATGCCCACACCCACGGCGATAAATACGCCAAGGAAGATGCCGGTGTATATGTCAAACTTGCCAAAAATAGCATCCCAAACGGATACTTTGTAAGGCTCGTCGCCGGTGTCGGGTTCTCCAACTGCGGCGTAGGCACGCATACCAGCCATAAATAAAGCTGTGAGGCTCAAAAATATTTTTGTCATTTCAGCATTTTTTTTAATGAGGCTGCAAAGATATACATTTTTCTGAATAAAAAGAGTTTTCGACACAAACAATCGGGCAACTGCATCAAATTTATGATGACAAGGAAGACCGTAGGTCTTCAATTTACCCCGTATGGGGTACAATTTTGATAACCCCGTACAAGCGAAGCGCAGTGCGGGGTAGATGGCACCCCTCCGGTCTGAATCAGGATTTTCTGGATTAAAGGATTGGCAGGATTATCAATAATCCTGTCAATCTTTTCTGAGTAGAGACGTGGCGCGCCACGTCTCTACTGCAATTTTGTCTGAACCTTGATTTTCGTATGATTTTATTGATTTGTATGATTCAAAACAATCATACAAATCAATAAAATCATACGAAAATCACAGTTCAGATTATTTTTTCACCACTTTCAAAGTCTGCCCACCTATTCGCAGCAAATAAACACCATTCGGTTCGTCTGACAAATCTACGCGGCTTTTGCGGGTCGTTTGTAGCAATTCTCCTTTCAGGTTGTGCACTTTGATTTCTGTGTTGTTGGCGTTGTTCACATATACTATGCCGTTGGTGGGGTTGGGATATGCCTGTGGGGTTGTGGCGTGTTGCGACCATTCTATGCCGGTGGATTCACCTATGCTTCTGATGTATCTAAAGTCGTTCCACACATCGGTGGTGCGGTAGGCATCAATTGCTGAAGCCAACACATAGAGGGTGTCTCTGTTGAGGGCTACTCCATCCAAATCATCCCTTGATATGCTTTGCGGCTCAGGGTTCAGATTAGTAATGGAGGTGAGACCACTACAGCCGGAAAATGCTCCTGTCCCAATGTTGGTAATGCCGACGGGAATGACAACAGAGGTGAGCTGGCTACAGCCCATAAATGCATGGTTTTCAATACGTGTAACACTGCCGGGAATGGTAAAAGTGCTGACTTGCTTTTCTGCAGGATAGTTCAGCAGAGTAGTCTGACTTTTGTTGTAGAGCACTCCCCCTACCGAAGAATATTGCGTATTGTCAGCAGCAACATTGATGGCAGTGAGACTGCTGCAACCGTAAAAAGCATAACCCACAATGCTTGTAACGCTGTTTTCAATGGTGACAGAAGTAAGACCGCTGCAGCCGGAAAAAGCCTGATATTCAATGTCGGTAACGCTGTTAGGAATGGTCAACGCACCGGTAAGACCGCTACAACCGTAAAACGCCCTATCCCCAATGCTGGTAACGCTATTCCCAATGGTAACAGAAGTAAGACTGCTGCATTCGGAAAATGCTTCAGAGCCAATGCTTGTAACGCTGTTAGGAATGGTCAACGCTCCGGTAAGATCGGAGCAACCGGAAAACGCTTCAGAGCCAATGCTTGTAACGCTGTTAGGAATGGTCAACGTACCGGTAAGTCCGCTACAACCGGAAAAAGCAGACTCCGGAATTTGCTTTACATTTTCTCCAATATTCAGTGTTCGCAATGATGTGCGATCGGAAAAAGTTCTATTCAGTGTTGTACAATTTTCAGCATTAAAATTTACAGTAGCAAGGTTGTTGCAACCTTCAAAGGCATTATATCCAATGCTTGTAATGCTGTTAGGAATGGTCACAGAGGTAAGACCGCTGCAATTGTAAAAAGCATAATCTGGGATGCTTGTGACATTGTTTCCTATATTTACCGTACTCAAAGCCGGACAATCGTAAAACGTACTACCATAATTCCCCATTGTTGTACAATTTGTAGCATTGAAGTTGACGGTAGTTAGACCGCTACAACCGTCAAAAGCCCTATTCCCAATGCTGGTAACACTGTTTCCAATGGTCACAGAGATAAGACCGCTGCAATCGAAAAAAGCCATATCCCCAATACTTGTAACGTTGTTAGGAATGGTAACGGAGGTAAGACCGCTGCAATAAGAAAAAGTATGCTTCGGAATTTGCTTTACATTTTCTCCGATATTCAATGTTAACAATGATGTGTTATAGAAGGAGAAAGAAAAAACATCATCCGCTGTTGTACAATTTTCAGCATTAAAATTTACAGTAGCAAGGTTGTTGCATTCGGAAAAAGCCCACTCCCCAATGCTTGTCACGTTGTTTCCAATGGTAACAGAGGTAAGATCGCTGCAATAAGAAAAAGCCACTCTTCCAATACTTGTAACACTATTGGGGATAGTAATAGAGGTTAGACCGCTGCAACCGGAAAAAGCCACACTTCCAATACTTGTAACGCTATTGGGGATAGTAATAGAGGTTAGACCGCTGCAACCGGAAAAAGTATAATCTTCAATGCTGGTAACACTGCTTGGGATGGTAAAATCACCTTGCTTTCCCTTAGGAAATATCAGCAAAGTGTCCTTGCTTTTATTATAAACCACCCCATCAATCGAACTGTACTGTGTATTGTCAGCATCTACGTAAACAGTAGCAAGACTGCTGCAATCGTAAAAAGCCCTATCCTCAATACTTGTAACGTTGTTAGGAATGGTAACGGAAGTAAGACCGCTGCAACCAGAAAAAGCATTATTTTCAATAGTTGTCACATAATTTCCAATAGTTAGATTGGTCAATGCTATTTTATCTCTGAATGGTGAACTGGATATATTCCGCCCCAAATACAAACTTGTTATGGGCGAATCAGAAAAATGAGGATAATAGTCGTTGCTAAAATCTAAGATTGTTGTTCCATCTTCCAATACTACATCTGTCAAGCTAAAGCACTCGTGAAAAGCTCCGGCTCCAAGCGAAGTCACACCATTGGGAATCGTAAACGAAGTTAATCCTGTACACCCATAAAAAGCATTATTTTCAATCACAGTTACACTATTTGGAATAGTAATCGAAGTTACGTCCTCGCTACGAAAAAAGGCATCTTCTCCAATCGAAGTAACGGAATAAGTTGTCCCTGAATAACTTACACTGGCTGGAATGACAACCGAGCCTGAATACCCTCTACTTTGGTCTTCTACCACCGTTGCTTCCGTTCCGGAAAACTCGTAATAAATACCATCTACAAGTGTTTGTCCGCATAATGAAGCGGCGGACAGTAGGCATATTGCCGATAAAAATAATTTTTTCATAACTTTATTTGTTTTTAGATTTATACTTAGCCAATTCTCTCAAAATCGGAACCACTGCACCTGCCAAATTATCCATATTGGCATCATCTTTACTTTTCGGATAATCAAAACAGGTGTCATCTTCATAATAGTGATACCCATTTTCTGCATCCGCATAGCCATATTTTTTGCCCAGTATTTCAACAAAATCTTGCTTACCGTAGGCGCAAATATATGGTTTGATGCAATCGTCCGCCATCCATAATTCAAGCCAATGTTCATAAGGCTCGAAATAAAACTCTGCATAAGTTGTATAACTTCGCCGATAATTTATTATCAACCCATCCTTTAGCGGCTCACCCAATTCGTCCTTTATCCTTTGGGATATAACTTCGAAGCGTGCATTGCTCCATTCCTCGCTGCCAATTAGAGAAGCTAAATTTTCCAATTTCTGCACCTCTTCCAAACTCAATTTTTCTAAAATTTCTTTTGCTTTCATAATTTGAAATTCATTTAATATTAAACATTTTATAAATTCTTTGTACTGGATTAAAGCACTGACACTTTCATTTGCTTTTCCAATCGCTTCAATACACTTTTCCAACCAACACACAATTTGTTTTGCCGGAAAATCAACCGTTTTTGCCAATACATCCGCTTTGATGTCGGGGATGTTTTTAGCCGATTTGGTTTCATCCAAAGGGATATAAACGATTTTGTCAACCGTATAGCCCTCATTACAAATAAAATCGTGATACTCATTTAGTTGGTTGGGCAGGTCGGGGGCATTGTTCAACTTATTTTCGATAATAACGGCATGTTTTTCACTCCCCGTTTTCCACCCAATAAAAATGTCAATACGCCTTCCTCTAACTGACTTTTCTGTTTCTACGGAAATTTTTTGCATCTTTCCCGCATCAAACTTCAGCCCAATTTTTTCAAAAAAGGCAGACACCACCAAATCACCCAAGTGGTGATTTTCCTCCGGGTTTAGCAGACCGGCAAGAATCTCGCTCTGCAAAATTTCTTTTCCCTTGATTCGCTGATACATCAAACCAAGGATGTTAAAAGGCGTTGAATCAGCTGATAACTCAACATCCTTCAACTTTTCTCTAAAAACGTTCAATTCATTTGTCATATTTTTATTGTTTTAAAAATTTATCCTGTTCAAAAAAAACTCACACAAACAAAGCCACACCAAGGCAAAAGCCCTGATGCGGCTGACCATATGTTGTCTGAACGAATTTTAAAATTTTGTACCCCATATCGTTTAAAAGTTTACGCTTAAACTCTTAAACTCAGCAAATTAAGAGCGTGACTGCTCATGAAGTATTGCTTATTTTCCTTATCTGGCTCTGGTAAACCGTTTCATCTAAATAAGTTTTGAACAATTCACGCCACCCGGCGTGAACCCTCGCTAACTTATTCTCAGATGAAATTTACCAGATTTCGATAAGGAGAGAATAAGAGCCAAAAGCCCTATTTATCAATGCTTTATAATTCTAACTTTTCATTTTTATGTTGTTTTATTTTTTTGTTCAACGCTGCAAAGGTACGCATTATTTAAATACCAAATTTTTTTTTTGAAAAAAAAACACCATTTTTGAATATTTTTTACTAAAAATTCAAATTTAATTTTGCAGCAATAACTATAAATTTCAAAATAAAACCTTACCTTTGCCGCGTATCAAAAAAAACAGTTCAATGAAATATTTTTTATTTATTGATGAGTGTGGCGACCAAAATTTAGCGAGTTTTGATTTCTCATTTCCTATATTTACCTTGTGTGGCATTCTTACTTAACGGCATAATGCAAGA
>BBRT01000232.1 GCA_001417715.1 Candidatus Symbiothrix dinenymphae | reverse complement strand
AAATGGGCACTTCCCGAACCCGGCGTCATTATCGGAACAAAGGTGATGGGAAATGGAGAATCTTGGGGGCACAAAACAAAAGACGTTTGTGATGGTTATATAGATTATGTCTCTCCCACCGGTAGTGAGGGTAATTGTGCTTACTATGACGGGGGCTTTCTTGTGAATGGGGTAGCTGTGAATACATTTCCATGGCAAATTTTTATTGACTTGGGCGCGAAATACAAGTTAAGTCGCATTGTTACCCATCAGTTCTGGAATGCTACTGCGGGGACGGGGACAAGCAATCCGGCCTCACCGGGTAACTTTTACGGAAATTGGAATGTAATGACATACAATATGTATTGGTGGGATGGAGCTGACGCTACTATAGACGCTGCTATAAACGACGTCTCGGGCGAATGGAAGCTCATCAGACAAGTGCAAATTCCGACGCCTCCTGCCGCCATGGCCACTATGGACAAGATAAAACAGGCATTGGCAGGCGACGAGGCTTTAATGTTCCTCGACCCGGACTACACTCCGGCTACCCGTTTCTTCAGGTACGAACCGGTTGTAGATTTTGCTAATCAGGCAAGACCTAATGCTCTATCAGAGATAACGCTTTACGGCATAAAAGCACCATAGAGTTAAGAATTAAAAATTAAGAATTAAAAATTAAATAAGATGAAAAAGAATGTTATTTTGGTAGGAATTG
>BBRT01000231.1 GCA_001417715.1 Candidatus Symbiothrix dinenymphae | reverse complement strand
GTGACTATCAACCACAAACAACAACCCTCCTGCCACCCTGACTGCGCAAGAAATATCACAAAGTGGTTTACCTGTTTTTCAAAAAAAAATCATACCTTTGCACCGTCTTACAAACAAACAACAAAATGAACAACATTACTCGTGCGGCGGATAACATCCGCATTTTGGCGGCAGCTATGGTGGAAAAAGCCAAGTCCGGACACCCTGGTGGTGCTATGGGCGGTGCCGATTTCGTCCATATTTTGTACAGCGAATTTTTAGTTTACGACCCTGCGCAACCCGATTGGGTAGGGCGCGACCGCTTTTTCTTAGACCCGGGTCACATGTCGTCGATGCTTTACTCCGTGTTGGCTTTGGTGGGCAAATACACGATGGACGATTTGAAGCAGTTCCGTCAATGGGGTAGCATCACGCCCGGACACCCCGAAGTGGATGTGCTACGCGGCGTTGAAAACACCTCCGGTCCGCTGGGGCAAGGGCACACCTACGCTGTGGGGGCTGCCATTGCCGACAAGTTTATGCAGGCAAAAGCCGGACGCTCCACCGGTCAAAAAATCTACGCCTACATCTCTGACGGCGGCATTCAGGAAGAAATCTCGCAAGGTGCCGGTCGCATGGCGGGGCATCTGGGGCTGAACAACCTCATCATGTTTTACGATGCCAACGACATCCAACTCTCCACCTCCGTGGCAGACGTGACG
>BBRT01000230.1 GCA_001417715.1 Candidatus Symbiothrix dinenymphae | reverse complement strand
AGCCGGTGGGGCATCGCCCATATCCATTCCAAACGAAAAAATTTGTAGTACACAAACAGGTTTTTGAAAAATTCCAACAGTCTGATTTACAACGACTTTATTCCGGATAGTGCGCAATGTGGGTTAACCTTTCTGCGCCGAGCAGAGGCTATTTTTTGTTGAAAACAAATTGTAGGTTTTGCTTGCGGTAGTGATGAAATTTACCATCACTGCTTATGAGAGGGATTTTTTCACAAATGGCTTGGGCAATAATTAGGCGGTCGCTTGGGTCGTTGTGATTTTCTACACGGTCCAGACCGGAAAAAGTAATAAGATGCTCCCGTTGGACATACTTAATTGCCATATTCCATTCTTTTTCAATAGAATCTACAATATCTTGTGCCGTTTTCCATTTCTTTACAATTACTTTGCCCGTTTGGAAAAGATGTATCATTTCTTTAACACTTTCGGAGCTAATGTAAAGCAAATTGCAACAGTCTTCTATGATGTACATGACATCACCGGACAGCAATTGTCTATCCGCATTCAATCGTATAAATATGTTTGTGTCAATTAGATAGCGCATAATTACTATTTGTTGACAGCCCGCCAATCTAACACTGTCATTGTACCTTCGGGATATTTTTCCCAAAATGCAGTAACTCTCCCTTTCTTGAGCGGCGCGGAACTGCTCTGCGCTACGCTCGCTTCTTTTGTTGCTTTCGCTGCTGTT
>BBRT01000229.1 GCA_001417715.1 Candidatus Symbiothrix dinenymphae | reverse complement strand
ACCCGGTGAGGTCGTTTGTCAGTAGAAAGTAGTTGCCGGAATAAGTTGTGCCGCCATAAACTGCATTTGACAGAGCAACCATATCTGCTTTTGTGGAAATCAGATAAGGATTGTCTTGTGAACCATCACCTCCGCTGTATGTTTGGGCATTTATAGCCCCTGCATACATCAAATAAAAACTCAGTAAGATTGCTAACTTTTTCATATTTCCTATTTTTAAAATTTAATTTTAATATCATTAATTTTCACAATTTCAATATCTACATTATCGTATATAAAATCCAATGTGTCTAAAACTTTGCGTTTTATATGTGGCGCATT
Source organism: Candidatus Symbiothrix dinenymphae (assembly GCA_001417715.1). Lineage (GTDB taxonomy): Bacteria > Bacteroidota > Bacteroidia > Bacteroidales > Azobacteroidaceae > Azobacteroides > Azobacteroides dinenymphae. The sequence continues at coordinate 23,338 of BBRT01000229.1, read as the reverse complement.
GCCGCCGCGATTGTCTTTATTGTCAGAAATTACATTGTCAAGTTCTCGCTTTTTTAGTTCTATTTCGATTTCTTTAAGTTTAATATCAAGATGCCTATCGTAAATGTCTGGACATTGTTTTGCACCATAAAACAAAGCACAAGCGAGTATTAGTGGAATTTCAAGTTTTTTAGGAACTTCAAAAGCAATATTGGGTTTCCAGCCTTCGGTCAATGAAAACGAGATAGAATTTCCAGTATTGATTGTCAAAATGTCTAAAGATGTCTCTATGTTCATATCTTCAACAATGTCACCATAATACCGCTTAACAATCATATCAGATAGTTCGCTTAACTCATTTAATAACTGAGCTAAATCCCTTGCTGTTAACCTTTTGTAGGATAAATGAATGTTTAATTTTTCTGTATTCATTATCATTTTAATAATTTGTTATTTTATTTGTCAATGCGTCATTTACATTTATATTTCCTCTTGGATTAGGCATTTTTACCTCCTTTCTCGTCTTTGAGTAATCCTAATATGCCAACTGCATGTTGACTTACAAATCCACAATTTAGACAGACAATAGCAATGGTTGGGATTTCCACTCCCCCAGTAGACGCTTCATCGGGATTAGTGTGCAGAAATTGTTTAAAATAACCTGCATGCATGAAATTATTACGTCCACACATCGGGCACACTGTTTTTACTTGCTTTTCTCGTAATTTCTGAATAATTACTTTTTTGTCATTTTCAGATAAAAGTCTTTTTTCCATGAGATAATAATTTTTAATTGTTTATAATATTTTTCAAAGTTTTTTCGACTTCGCCTTCGCATCCAAAAGCCCCTGCTCCGCAGCCTTCCGATACCACTCTTTCGCCTCTTTCTTGCTTTTCTTCACGCCATAGCCAAACTCATACAGTAGCCCCAGATTGTATTGGGCTGCATCGTAGCCGCCTTCTGCACTTGTGCGGTAGCATTTCGCGGCTTCGGTGTAGTTCGCATTCTGTTCGTGTCTAACTCCCTGCTTGTTCAGCTCTTTGAAAAAACGGGCATCTTTGCCTTGCACCATGAAACTGATATTGCCTTCTATCGGTTTATTGCCCAATTCGTCAAATATCGCAAACATGATTTGCTTTCGTCCTGCGCCGACGACCTCGCCCACATCGCCGGTTACTTTGGTGAGCTGCTGCGTGGTGCCGTTGATAGTCATAAATGCCTCAACGTATTCCAATTTATCGGACCCGTTCAGGTCGTAAGTAATGATTACCACATCGCCGGTTTGTTCAAACTGCACGTTTGTGATTGACGCGAATCCAAAGCAAAGTGTCGGCGTGAGTATTAACAATATTATGCAAATCGTTCGTCTCATTTCAATTTCCATTTTGTCCATGTGTTTCCTATTTTCTGACTAAACAGCGTTTCCGGCGTTTGTGGGTTGCCGTTGATTTTAATACAATTGTGCGACACTTCGCTTTTCAGGTTGTCCGACAGTTCCTTGTACGAAATATTGCCTGCTGTTTGCTGTAAATTTTTCAAGAGAAAATAGGTGAAAATGCCGTGCTTTTGAGCTTTGTAGGGATGTGCCGTTTCCTTGATGCTCGTGGCAGAAAACACTATCACGTTTCCAATCGGCTTTGTGTTGGGCGCAATCACAGCCGACCGCGTGGCAACAAGCATCCCACCGCTCGCTTTTCCACTGAAACAGGCATCTATGAAACACGTGGTTTTCACATCTTTGAGATTGCCAAACTGCCGATACAAACTTTCTAATTTAATGCCCCGTTTTGCCTCCGAAACGTCCACCGGAAGCAGGTAATTTTGTTTGTCATCGTCGCAAAGTCCGTGTCCGGCATAGTAAAAGATGATTTCTGCGTTGCCTTTGTATGTGGTTGCCAAATCACACACCCAATCTTTGCCTTTTTCCATCTGCTCTCTGGTGGCATCCGAAATCAATCGGATATTGGAAACCGGTATGCCCAATGTTTTTTCCAAATATTGTTTGAACACATCCGCATCGTTGTTAGCAAAAGGCACCGGAATGGCACTCTCCCTGTAATTTTCGTTGCCGATGACCAAAGCAAACACATTGGGCTGCTTCGCCTTAGTGTCGGGAATATCCACATCCACATCCGATGTTTGCACCGATGGCGCAAATGTGGTTTTGAACGTTTTTGAAACGCCCGTCACGGTTTGCCCGCTTGCGTTGGCGGTGCATAATGCCGCTAATGATAATGCCACCAATGATAATGCCGCCAATGATAATGCCGCCAATGATAATGCCGCCAATGATAATGCGGTGACCCGTAGGCTGAAGCCTACGGTTAATAAAGTGTCGTCCCTGCGGGACTGCAATGATGATTTTACCCTGTCCATACCATTCATTATTAGATTATTTTTTAATTGTTATCACTCTCCTATCCACTCTCATATCCTTATCCCTTCCTCTGTTTTTTGCCAGCCACTTTTGAAAATCCTCAAACGACAATTCACGGGGCAGTCGCACCTCGTCGTCTTCGCGGCGGGTGTCGTTGGCTTTTGTGAACTCGTGGGGGGAAAAAATCAGGTAGAGGATGTTTTGCTCTACCGGCTTTTCGCAGCGCACTTGATATTCATCCACCACCGATGCGGGGATGTCGTCGGCATGCGCTTGCGAGAAAAACACATATTCTTTGCCTCCCTTCACCGCCACCTTGCCCGAAGCATCGGCGGCGTAGGGCAGCAGGCATTGGGCATTTTCAGCATCATCCACCAAATAAACGGCGAGGTAGCCATCGGCAGGCGATTGGAAGAGCAGGTACAAATAGTTGCCACTCACAAACTCGCTGCTTGCGTCGCGGGCTGTGGTGCCGTTGCGCAACACTTTTGCCGAAAAGTCCACGCCCGCGCCCTTGATTTCACGAACTTTGCCGCAGACCGTCACTTTCACTACCAGCATATTCTGCTCGTAGGTGACGCTGTATTCCGGCTTCTTGGTGTCCTCTATCCACTCGCCTTTCACCTCGCTTTCGCTAATAGACCGAAAAATGACATCCGATTTTTCATTCTCGTTTTTCACTACGGTGGTGATGATTTGAAAAATTTGTGTGTTAAACTCTTCCGCAATCGCCACCAACTTAGCACGTTCCAACGCGGTGCGCTTTGCCTGCTCCGGCGAGACATTTTCGGGCGCACGGTAGATGTATTCTCCACACACCGTTGCCGTCCGCTGGGCAAACAGTGCAGTGGAGAATACAATATAGCATACTATGAGCGTTTTTGTTTTCAAAACCCTAACACTTTATCCAAATCTTTGGCGAGTTTGTCGCCTCTTTCTTCCAGATTTTCGCGGATAGCCTTTTTCGCGGCCTCTTTTGCCATTTCTGCATTGTAGGCGATGCGTATTAGCACTTCCTTGTTTTGGGTCTTTTTGTTGGTGCGATAAAGCTCCATCACCGTGATTACCCGCCCGAGGCTTTGCATAATCATGTTTTTGCCTGCCGACACACTTCGTGTGAGAGATTCAGACTGTCCGGCAGAGAGTTGCTCATTGGCAACTCTGTTTTCAATCAGCGCAGCCACCTCCGTCTGAATCTGTCCGGCTAAGTTTTGCTTGGCTAATTCGAGTGCCTGCATTTTGGCGGCATCATAATTGCCGCCAATCGTGCTGGCTTCCCCCATCAAGTACTTGGGGAAATTGTCGGCATCGTACTGATACTGCATCTCGTAGGATTTCTCCAACTGCTTTTCGATAGGCAATGCCCCCGGCGCAATCGTCCAGCCCGCTTTTGCCAATTTCTTAGCCTCTTTTTTGGCGGTTTTAGTCACCTTGTCGTTCAATTCCGACTTTGCTAACTTGGAAATTTCTTTCCGTTCCTTAGCCAACTCTTTTTGCGTTTGTGCAGGCAACACGGTGGTTGCTGCAAACACTGCCGTAGCAGCGATAATCAATGTTCTTTTCATTGTGTTTAATTTTTAAACGTTTATATTATATAAATTAATTCCTAATTTTATGGACACAAAAAACGCAGACAAATTACTATTATGTGCTTTATCTGCTTTGTGAGGTCTTCGCTACCTTAGTGCTCAAATAAAAGTTAGTAAAAGTCCACGCACCCCACGTGAACGCCTTGCTATAAATACTTTTGAGCACTTTCCGAAATTTGCGAAGTTTCACAAAGCCCAATATAAGCTGAAACGCTGTTCAAATATGTCCCATCGGTGCGTATGACTACGCTCGTCCTTGCTTTTTATCCATACATGATAACTGCTTTTTTTATTATTATTTGAAAATCGCGGCAAAGGTACGAAATATTTTTTATTATTTTCAGGCTAAAAAATAATTTCGGCTAAATCTTTTTTTTCAGGTGCTATTATATTGTAATTCAAACAATTTTATATATCTTTGCAGCCGATTTGTGATAACACAAGTACTAAAACTAATGTAAATAACTGATTATGAGTAATAAAAATGAAATCGTATTGTACCAACCGGATAATTCTATTCGGCTGGATGTGAGAGTGGAACACGACACGGTGTGGCTGACACAAGCGCAGATGGTTGAACTCTTCGGTAGGGATAGAACCGTTGTAACAAAGCACATCAACAATATTTTTAAAGAGGGAGAACTTGACGAAAAAAGCAATGTGCAATTTTTGCACTTTGCAAATTCGGATAAGCCCATTAAAATATACAGTTTAGATGTTATTATTTCTGTTGGCTATCGCGTAAAATCCTATCTGGGGACACAATTTAGAATTTGGGCAAATAAAATTTTGAAAGACTATCTCCTAAAAGGTTACGCAATTAATCAACGCTTTGAACAACTTGAACAGCACATTGGGCAAATTGAACACCGCACAACTGAAACCGAAAATGCCATTGCTTTTTTCGTAAAAAAGTCTTTGCCGCCCATCGAAGGCATTTATCACGATGGACAAGTTTTCGATGCCTACGCTTTCGTTGCAAATTTGATAAAATCCGCCCAAAAATCAATTATTCTGCTCGACAATTATATTGATGAAAGCGTACTACTACTGCTCTCAAAACGGACAGATAACGTAACTGCAACTATCTACACCAAAGAAATATCCAAACAATTGCAGTTGGATTTGCAACGACATCAAACCCAATATCCGGCAATCTCTGTCGAAATATTGACCCAAACACACGACCGCTTTCTGATTATTGACGGCGAGGTATATCACATCGGAGCATCACTCAAAGACTTAGGCAAAAAATTGTTTGCTTTCACAAAGATGGAATTTAGGGCTGCAGATATTTTGGCTGCAGCCGGTGTCTGAATCAGGATTTTCAGGATTAAAGGATTGGCAGTTTACAAAAAAAAACTACCTTTGCAGGCAGAATTGAAAACAAGCAAAAAATTCATCCGATATAATCTATTTGACAACCCACCCAACGGGAGAAGCAGTTTAAAATCATTTGCCAATACCAAACAGCCTCTCCGCATTCTCCGTTGTCGTTTGCATCACTTCATCAAGTGAGCAGCCATAAATTTCAGCCACTTTTTGGGCGATATAAACCATATAGGCGGGCTCGTTGCGTTTGCCTCGCATGGGGGCGGGGCTGAGATAGGGCGCATCGGTTTCCAACACCAGGCGGTTGAGCGGAGCAAGTGTCAAATATTCGGGCAAAGTGTTTTTTTTGTAGGTGATGGGACCGTCGATGCCGAGCAAAAAGTTGCGACAGCGGAGGGTTTCCTCCAATTCGTCGCGAGTGCCGGCGAAGCAGTGAAAAACGCCGCGCAATTTGTCGATGCCCACTTTATGCAGGCTTTCAAACACTTGCGGAAGAGCTTCGCGTGCATGGATAGATACCGGTAAATCGAAGTCAATACTCCAACGCAGCTGTGTTTCAAAGGCTTCCGTCTGCTCTTTAAGCAAAGATTTGTCCCAATACAAGTCAATGCCAATCTCGCCAATCGCAATGTATGTGCGCTGCTGAAGTGCGGCGCGAATGTGCTCCAAATCTTGCTTAAAATTGGGCGTGATATTGGTCGGATGAATGCCCATCATCGGGAAGCAAATGTCGGGAAAGCGGTCGCACAGTGCATGCAATCGTGGAATTGAGGCGACTTCCAAATTAGGGATGAGGAGTTTGGATACGCCTGCTTCCACTGCGCGGGCGACTACTGCGGCGATGTCTTCGTCGTAGGGGGCTTCAAACAGGTGGCAGTGTGTATCTATTGCTGCATTCACTGCTGTTGCTGTCATAATTTTATATTTTATGTCATTTTCATTACTTCTTCATACGTTCCGTATTTGCGGGCGGCAGCAATTAGTGCGCGGAAATTTTCGGGCGGCGTATTTCGTCCCATCGCGCAACCGGAACTGATGAAAAGACTTTGACCTTTCGTTTGCTCTATGACCTCTTTCACCGCTTTGTCCACATCATCCGGCGTTCCCAACACCAGCGGGAAACTGGGATTTACATTCCCCATCAACACGGTGGACAAGGGAACGGATTCGCGTGCTCGACGCATATCCAACTGCCAGTCCACTTCGAGAATTTTTGCGCCGGTAGTTCCCATATCGGCAATAATGTCATTGGTCTTTCCGCAAATATGAATAGCGAACGGAATACCATAATCCTGCACCTCCTGTGTCAATCGCATCTCCGGTTCCAGTGCAAAATCGCGGTACAGGGAAGGGTCTATCAGATTGGGACCGGCTAAGGCATCGCCAATGGAAGTAGCATGCGCTCCGGCATCTTTTTGCGCCTTGGCAAAAGCGACGCACACTGTGCGGCAATATTCCAACACATCGGCTATCACTTTGGGGTCTTCGGTAAGCAAATCCATCATGAACTGCTGGGTGCCGCGAAGCATACAGGCAGTGCTGAAAGGTCCCTGGTCGGCGCGTCCCATAACGAACACATGGTCGCCGATAGCGTCCGTCAAACTGCGGGTGGCTTCCAACCATTCACTCAACCGACCTGCTTTTAAGGGGTCGGGCACTTCCAAATCATAGACATCCCGCAAGTCTTTGAGCACGGGATATTCTTCGTTGACAATTGCCGGTTCGTCGTCCCTGAAAATCACTTTGGCACCGATGGCTTCCGCGATGGATGCATCGTCGAAGTCGATGATACAACCGTCATAGCCGTATTTTTCCTGTGAGATGCGATGCGCTTCCGCCATCTTTTTACCGTTGCGGTTGATGTCGCCAATCCGGAAACCCGCCGTTTCAATGGCGAGCATAAAACATTGGGGAACCACGGGCAAGGTGTCAAACTTTTCGCCGTTCAGTACGGCTAAACATCTTTCTAATGAAGTCATATTATTTCTTTTTATTTGTTTTTAACAATTTGTTTTAGGCTCATCTCTAATTCTTTTTGCTGTTCTTCGTTCAATGGACTGTATGTAACATCATTCAGATGGGTGTTTGCATCTTCAAAAATGATGATTCGCGCCGCTTTGTCCATCGCAATGTTGTGCCATACATCTGCCGGAACATTGTAAATAATTCCTTTTTGTAACGGAATCGTTTCAAAGCGCAGGGCGTTGTCCGTTTGTTCTGCTCCAATCAGAACGGCACATCCTTCCAACAACACAAATACTTCATCTGTTTGCGTGTGTTTTTCTATTTTATCAATAGATTTGAAATCCTGCGATTCCGCATAATTCAAGATGGCAGCCTGCCAAAGCGGGGTAATCAGACAGGGTTTATACCCTTGTTCCGAATATGCATACTCTTCAATCAATTGTTTCATACTTTTTTGTATTAAAAATTTTCTTTATTTTTTCATTACCGACACAGCCGCCAACAAGATATAAACCAACGCAACCAGCAACACTGACAAACTAATCAACTGATTGGTAGCATCGGCAACAAATCCCATCACCGGCGGCAACAAAGCTCCTCCGGCTACTCCCGTAATCATCAGCGCCGAAATTTCATTCGTTTTGGAGGCATCCACTTTCAGGGCACCCGAAAAAGCGATGGCGAAAACATTGGCACAAGTCAGTCCCAACAAGGCGAGGCAAACCATAATTACCCAAGCGTTACTTGTCAGCATCAGGAGAATGAAGGAAGCAACCGCCGCGAGCATGGTGGTGATAAGAAATTTGCGGGGTGCAATCTTTACCAACAGAAATGCGCCGAGAAATGTTCCTGCGGTACGGGCAGCATAGTAGAGACTGTTAGCCAATCCGCTTTGTTCCAACGGCATGGCGCAACGTTCGAGCAGGTATTTGGGTGTGGCGGTCATCAGTCCGATTTCAAAACCCACAATCAACACAATGACAGAGAAAAAGACCAATATCGGCTTGTTTTTCAGCAAAGCGAAAATCTTTCCCGAAGCATTGCCTCCTGCAACCGGCGTTTCTTCAACAGGCACGGCAAGCAACCAAACAAACGACAACAAAGTGGCGGTGGCATATACAGGAAATATCAACTTCCAATTACCGAAAGCAGAGGCTGCAACGCCAACAATCACCGGTCCCAGAAAAGACGATACGGCTTTGATAAACTGTCCCAACGTGAGTGTGCCGGTTATTCTGTTTTCGGGAACTACATTCGTAATCAAGGGATTGAGCGACACCTGTAAAATCGTATTTCCGATACCCAACAAGGCAAATGCCAGCAGGACAAAGGGAAAACTGTATTCGAGCAAAGGTATCATCATAGCCACAATGGTAACCACAGCACTCAGTAGCACCGTTTTCTTCCGTCCGATTTTCCCCATAAGGATACCTGTGGGCAGTGAAAGTACGGCAAACCACAGAAAGACCATCATCGGCAACAGGCTGGCGAGTTTGTTACTCAGTCCGAAATCCTTCTCTACATAACTGACCGAAATGTTTACCACATCCACAAAGCCCATGACAAAAAAGCCGAACAGGATGGGCAGTAATTGTAACAACTTGATATTTGCCTGCTTTTCCATACTTATTCAAAACCCAATTTAAACGTCTCTATGGCATGATGACCTACTTTGTAAGAAAAACCTTGTGCGGATGATTTCAACGCTGTGGGTTCTTCCTCTATAATGTTGGTGTGACTTGCGGATTGAACGGGAGAAGCAAAGTTGAAAACCGCTTCCGTATCGTGCCCTTCGATGTCGTAACAGCGCAGTACAACGGAATCGTCGTCATCGCATTTTTTTATGGTACTAACCACCACGCCTTTGCCTGCCACGGAACCGAAACTGTATTGTTCCGGCAACGAACCGGAGTATTTTTGCGGCTCACTGACGATTACCCTGAGCGGTTGTTTGCTCTGCGTACCGGATTGATACCCATTTTTCCAGTCGCCTTTGTGGGTGTAGAGCGAAAAACTGTAGGTATGGTCGCCCGGTTGCAGGTAATAATTTCCACGCCAATGGCAACTTTTCCGACTTGCTAAAAGAACAGGTTGCAACACCGCGTAATCAACCGGCTTGTCTGTCGGGTCTATATAGTCGAACACTGCCACATCCGAACTGATGGTCAAGCCCGTTTTGCCGTCCGATGCAGAAAACCAGTCCTGCACTTCGCGCGGATGTATATCCTTGCAGGGTGTTGTATAATTCTGATGATCATTGGAATAACCGGCAGCGCCTGCCATCTCATCTTTGCCCACTTCCAAAACGCCCATCGGTACTTCGTAGGTTACTTTCGCCTGTTTCATGTTCACAGGGAAAGCCAAGCGAAACTCCCGCCAGTTCTCGCCGTTGAAACGGTTTAAATCCGTTTCAATATCTATACGTTTGACGGTTTTGTACAATGCTATACGGAGCACCGCCTGCGTTTCCTTAAAAGGTTGTATGGTTTGGAAAACGTCGCGCACCGCACCCGTTTCGATGCACTGCCATTGCTGTTTATAATTGCTCAACTTGTCGAAGCCTTCCATGGTAGGCTGCTGCACGTCGGTAAACTCGCCGGCACCGTTACCCTTCGACTGCATGGTAAACAGTTCGCCGCCGGAAAATTTCTGTGTCCGGAAGATTTCTGTTTTCAGTTCCTTGTCGTACAGGCTTGTGATACCACCATTGCCCAGAACAACCTTGTAATAGGCATTTTCATAAGCAGGAACGGCTGACGGGATATTGATATTGCCTGCAGGAGGTGTCCCTTCGGCGAGGTAATAGGTCTTGTAACCCAAGGCCGGAACTTTTTCGGCTACAAAAAGAAAGGTGATGACCTCATCTCTGTTGCCCGTGTATTGATGCTGCGTAGTCAGTTGGTAGGCAATTTCCTTGCCCGAATCGTCAATCAGTTTGAGATGCGAGTGATGACCACCTTCCAAATCCAGCGTAAACATCACAGGGTCTGTTCTTTCCCACGACAGAGGATTGAAAACGGTTACGGCACGCAGGTTGTCTGTTTTGAAATTGATTTGATGGGCGATGGAAGCAAGCGACTCAGTAAGAATCTCTTGCCCCTTATCTCGTGCATACTCGAATTTTTCGCGGAACAAGCGGTCGGTCACATCGCCGTGGTTGCCACCCCAACCGTGGTCGGGATAAATGGCGGATTCCCATGCATCTGTGAGCGATTTTGCAGGATAGTTGCTGAAACTTTTGTTTACCAACGCATTGAAGGTAGCAAACTTTTCCGCTGCTGTTAGCAAGCGGCTTGCTTCCCGCCCTGCTTTCAAGGCACGTTGATGCGCCGGACCGTGAATGTATAGCCACAGATCCGGACGTTCGCCATGCAATTCGTCAAATTTCGCATCTTTGTCATCGGCGATTTTGTCCATGGCGTTTGTGGCGGTAGCATATCGGATGAATGGTTGGTTTCTTGCATTGTGTCCCTGTACGTCGTCATTCCAATTCTTCATGTAGGCATCCCAGTTCAAAGGCTTGGAAAAATCATCGGAATAGAGCACAAGCAGGTTAGGTTTAATATTCCTTTCCTTGTAATAGGCATCAAATCTATCACGAAATTGAATCAGCACTTCTGTACGGGCGGAATCTGTCTTAGCGTGCTCTATTTTTCGCGCTAAATCGGCATAAATTCCCTGTGTCCATCCCAATACATAACTCCCGTCCGGGCTAAACCATTTATAGAGACCCGGTTGCTGACGACCGAACTGGTAGTAAGGAATACCGGCTTTGGCCAGTATCTGCGGATACTGAAGTGCCAAGCCGGGCACATCTTCGTTATATGCTGTGCGAGCGTCGCAGCCCGGCAATGTCTTTTTCAGGTATTTCCTGCCGAAATAAACCTGACGTACCAGCGCCTCGCCGTCATACATAGACTGGTAGGGCTGTTTGTTGGTGGCGCCCCACTCCAATCGTCCTTCCAGCGTGTATTTCAGAATATCGCCGTAGCGGTCAGGATGGCGTTCGAGGTATTCCCTCAGCGATAAGGCATCTTCCACCGAAAAACAATAATTCTTGTTCTCCGCCATGCGTCGTAATGCCGGTGTAATCATCTGTTCGTCGCGAAAACGGATACATTCCTCCGGAGTATCCATCCATGCAATGTCCTGATGGCTTGAGTTTACAATAAACATTTGGCCACCCTTGAAATAAGATTTGTCTTGCGCCGAAATAGGGATGGAACAAGCAATGATACTTAAAAATAATACTACTCTTTTCATTTTCATTTGTTGTTATTTTAATTTGAATGTTTCAATGGCGTGATGTCCTATTTTGTAGGAAAAGCCCTGTGCGGAAGATTTGACGGATGTCGGTTCTTCCTCTATGATGTTGGTATGGCTAACCGCCTGTATCGGCTTGAAAATCCGGAAAGAGGCTTCTGTATCGTGTCCTTCGATGTCATAGCAACGCAAGACAACAGAATCGTCGTCGTCGCATTTCTTAATGGTACTAACCACTACGCCTTTTCCTTGTACCGACCCAAAACTGTACTGCTCGGGGAGTGTGCCGGAATAGAGTTGCGGATGGCTGACTACCACCTGAAACGGCTGTTTGCTCTGTGTACCCTGCTTATAACCGTTCGTCCAATTGCCGCTGTGGGTAAACAGGGAGAAACTGTAAGAATGATTGCCGGGTTGCAGATAGAAGTTCCCTTGCCCGTGGCAACTTTTTCGGCTTGCCAACAGAAGAGGTTGCAACACAGGATAATCTACCGGCTTGTCTGTAGGGTCTATATAGTCGAACACCGCCACATCAGAACTGATGGTAAGTCCGGTTTTGCCGTCCGATGCAGAAAACCAGTCCTGCACTTCCCTCGGATGTACGTCTTTACAGGGGGTACCGTAAATTTGGTCGGGTTTGGAAAAGCCTGCGGCGCCTGCAATTTCATCTTTTCCTACTTCCACCACGCCCATCGGTACTTCGTAGGCTACTTTCGCCTGTTTCATGTTCACAGGAAAAGCCAATCGGAACTCTCGCCAGTTCTCACCGTTGAAGCGGTTTAAATCCACTTCCACATCAATGCGTTTCACCGTTTTATAGAAGACAATCCGCAAACACGCCTGTGTTTCCTTCAACGGTTGAATTGTTTGGAAAACATCCCGCACAGTGCCCGTTTCGATACATTGCCATTGCTGTTTATAATTGCTCAGCTTGTCAAAACCTTCCATGGTGGGCTGCTGCACGTCGGTGAACTCGCCTGCACCATTGCCCACCGACTGCATGACGAACAGTTCAGCACCCGAAAACTTCTTCGTCTGTAAAATCTCTGTTTTCAGTTCTTTATCGTACAGGCTTTTGATGCCTCCATCGCCCAGAACAACTTTGTAATACGCATTTTCATAAGCAGGAACGGCTGACGGTATATTGAGATTGCCGGCAGGAGGTGTCCCTTCGGCGAGGTAATAGTTTTTGTAACCCATAGCCGGAACATTCTCAGCAATAAAAACAAATGAAATCACCTCGTCTTTGTTGCCCGTGTATTGATGCTGCGTAGTCAGCTGGTAGGCAATCTCCTTGCCCGAATCGTCAATCAGTTTGAGATGCGAGTGATGCCCACCTTCCAAATCCAGCGTAAACATCACAGGGTCTGTTCTTTCCCACGACAGAGGATTGAAAACGGTCACAGCACGCAGGGCTGCTTTGAATTTGATTTGATGAGCGATAGAAGTCAGCGATTCATGCAGCAGTTCTTTTCCCTTATCTCTGGCAAATTCAAATTTTTCACGAAACAGGCGGTCGGTAATGTGTCCGTTCTTCCCGCCCCAGCCGTGGTCGGGATAGATGGCGGCTTCCCATGCGTCCGAGAGCGACTGGGCGGGATAGTCGCTGAAACTGTTTTTTAACAACGCATCAAACGTGGCGAATTTTTCCGCTGCCGTCAGCAGGCGACTTGCATCCCGAGCGGCTTTCAATGCGCGCTGGTGCGCCGGTCCGTGGATGTACAGCCACACGTCGGGACGTTCGCCATGCAATTCGTCAAACTTGGTTTGCGGGTTCTTGCTCAGTTCGTCCAATGCCCTTGTAGAGGTGGCATATTGGATACGCGGCAATCCTTTTTCGTTGGCGCCCGCTATTTTTCCATTCCAGTCGGCTATGTATTTATCCCAGTTCAGCGGTGTGGAAAAATCGTAGGACGAGAGATAGACATAAGAGGGAGATATATTCCTTTGCTTGAAATAAGGCACCCATTGATTGAGAAGAGCAGCCAAACTGTCTGTGCGGGCATCGTCCGTAGCGGCTGCCCGTATCCGGCGACCGGATTGCTCGTATTGCCCCGGTGTCCAACCCAGGATGGAACTGCCGTCAGGGCTGAACCACTTGTAGAAACCGGGTTGATGGCGGCTGAACTGGTAGTAGGGAATACCGGCTTTGGCAAGTATCTGCGGAAATTGAAGCGCCATTCCCGGTACGTCTTCATTCCAAGCGGTGCGGAAGTCGCAGCCCGGCAATGTCTTTTTCAGCCATTTTCTGCCGAAATAGACCTGACGTATCAGCGCCTCACCATCGTACATCGACTGATAGGGTTGCTTGTTGGTGGCACCCCATCCCAGACGACCCTCCCGCGTATATTGCAAGATTTCGTTGTATCGGTCGGGGTGGCGTTCGAGGTATTCCCGCAGCGACAGAGCATCTTCTACATCGAAACAGAAATCTTTGCTACTTGCCAACCGCCTCAGAGCAGGCGTTATCACCTGTTCATCACGAAAACGGATACATACGTCGGGCGCATCCATCCACGCAATATCCTGGTGACTGGAATTTAAGATATACAGATTGCCGCCTTTGAAATAAGACGCGTTTTGTGCCTGTATGCCCGATAGACCGATGTTTAGAGCTGCCAGAACAGCTAAATACTTTACTGATTTTTTCATTTATGTTTATTATTTTATTTTTTTATTCTCGTTTTTTGCCTAAATCTTTTTTTTCAGGTGCTATTATTTCGCAAACGGTGTTTTATCCCGTAGGGATTATAGCTCAGTAGAAATGGGAACGGAAGATTGGTTAGATGCTGAATTTACGGGCTGAAAGCCCGTGTTAAAATCTTCCGAACGCGATTGGGGCGTGCTCCCTGGGGCAACCACCAAGCCTGTTAGGTCTCGAAGACCTAACAGGTTTTTTCGTGCCACCACCGGCGATGCTAATTCAGCCCCATCTTTATCAACTGCTCGGGAGTATATCCGGTAACTGAAACGATGAGTTCCAAGTCCAGCCCCTTTTCTTTCATCCGTTTTGCAGTGTGAAGGATACCTCTCTCCATGCCCTTTTGCATGCCTTGCTGCACACCTTTTTTGATGCCTCTCTCCATGCCTTTTTGGATGCCTTGCTCCATCCCTCTCTCCATACCTTGCTGGATCCCTTTCTCCATCCCTCTCTCCATAGCATAATCTGCTGCCAATTCGGCACCATAGCACCTTTCAAAACTTTTTTCGTACGTTGTCATATCTTCTTCTGTTAATGTTTTTAAATCTGCTAATTCAAACAATTCGTCGAATATCTCGCCTTTTAGTTCTTCCGGTTGCTCCAGCAATTCTGCCAGATGCTTCATGCAATACAACCATCGGTCCAAATCAGTCTCCAATTCTGCTAACGTTTTGTTGAACTTCGACAATTCTATTATGATAAATTGCACTTTATCGCTTGCCTTTTCCTTTGTTTTTTCATCCATCAGTGAATAACAGCTGATGTAATCGGTGCTATCCTCTGTCAAATTGAAATTCAAAATGGCGATGACAAACAACGGCTTCATCCCATAATCCCATTTTTTGCCTTTCTTGGCTTGCTTCAGAATGGCTGCCGCCGCATACAACCAACACCTTTCCATAAAATACTTTTGCCGAGCCACTTGCATCTCCACGATGTACCGCGCACCAAGTTCGTCCTTGCAATGCAAATCGTAAATCGTGTCTCGGTCTTCGGGCTTAAACCCCAACTGCTCAAGTGGCAAATGTTTGACTTCAACAATCTTTTTTTGCCCCTCAAAAATGCCGTTCAGTAAGTTGCGCATCAACTTCTCATGTTTCTCACTAAAAGCGGTCTTAAATCCATGGTCTGTTTTCAAGTCCATGTAACGCCCCGGTTTTTTCCGTTTTTCCTCTTTCTGTACCATAACTGATTTTTTTTTAATTATTATTTCGGCATATTTAATCGCTTTGATTAAATAATCGCGACAAAGGTACGAAAAAGTTATGAGTTATGAGTTATGCGTCTAAATCTTTTTTTCAGGTGCTATATATTTCGCAAGCTGTGTTTTATCCCGTAGGGATAAAAGGCTATGTATATTTGTCCCTGCGGTACAAGGCACCGTTTGCGAAATAATAGCACCTGAAAAAAAAGATTTAGCCGATTAATCTGATACCCATGTAAGCCTAAGTCCTCCAAAATCATGCGCCAGAGTGCGCAATGTCCATCTGAGCTTGTGTACTCCGGTGCTGAGTCTTATTGATAAATCCGGATCATACCATGCATAAGCACCACCGATGGGAAGCATTGGTATCAAACCGAAAACGTCCAAAGCATCGAGAGATAAAGAAGCTTGAGTGCCTGCACTCGGCGTCTTGTGGCAATACTCTAATTTATACACTCCCGGATCCACTACCTCTACCGTATAGGCATACCAATCTCCGATAGAAACCCATCCCACACCCACGACCCCCGCATTAGTTAGAGAAGTCCAATCAATTCCATAATCCGGATACACGTCGCCGCCAAGAGTCCGATAGTTTTGGTAGTTTCCACCCCAACGATTTGATTTGTGGTAACCCACACCTTCTCCGCCCAAGTCGAAAGCTCCTCCGCTGAGAACAAATGGCGTTGAATTGTAAATATAATACGGATTACCTGTGTATGCCTCTACTATAGCAGGAAATGGAGTCCCTGAATGTATGTAGGCATATAATTCACCTGCGGTCATTGTCGTTATGCTTATGTTATAACCGGAAAGAACTACCGGATCAATAGCACCGGTCGGCACCACCTTAAAAGAAATATCTACGGGAATGGTTCCACCGACCGGCAAATCATTCAACACGATTCTGTTTTCCTGTGTATTCATACTCTGCGGTCCGGCAACCGGGTCGGTATAGCTATACTCCGCACCGATAACAGTATATGCATCGGGCATAGTAGTCCATGACACAGCGGCTTGCGTTGTGTTGGCGGTATATGATATACCGCCAATCAGTAGCGCATCTTTCTCTGCGTCCGTGAAAGGTTTTCCGGTAATTTCCACCGGTATGGATTTATTGCCGTACTTGTCTTCGGTATAAATCTTAAAGCGATACGTTTGCGGAATGTAGAGATTGGTGATGTCTACCCACGAACACAGGCTGTCTATCCTAACTAACGTATCGCCGTATTCCACCACCGTCTTTTTCGCTTTCGGCAGAAGCTTCTCCATCTCAGCAGCACTCAAGCGGCTGCGGTACAAATCAATTTCAACTCTGTGATAGCCTCCGGCCGCCTTGAAATAAAGTGTGTCGTCGTATCCCGCAGGATACACTATTTCCTTATCGACCATCTCTTTGATGTTGTCGTACATGTCATCGTTGCACGAACAAAGCGCAGCAACAATTCCTACTAAAATAAAACTCTTTTTCATCTTATTATATTTTTAAATTATTAAATTAATCACTAACCACTATTTACGGTGCTTGTCTGCCATACAGCGTTATCTCCGACAAAGAATGAATATCGGAGAGAGGTCCCCCATAATTATTAGTAAATGGCGCAACTGCCTGATACCTGAACCAGCGAGTCGGAGGTGTAAAGTCCGGTTGGTCGGGATACATCAGGGATTCGTCGCCGAGAGTCCCCATACGGACGATTTCTAAAACAGTCGCTGCAGCATCAGGCATCGGAATTTTTATCGGACTGATTTCCACCCAATGGTCGATGCCGTCATCGTTGTTTATAGGATCGTCATCGCCGTCCCAGTAGTACATTTTGTATATCCCCACATTACGATACCCGTAAAGATCGCCTCGGGGGTCGCTGACAAGTGTCGTAGGGTTCCAGAAACGCCTCTGATGAGTGACAATACGGCTTAGCTGGTATTTAGCGCCAAGGTCTATCATAAAATTCAAGGGATGATTCCTATCAGCGCCATCTACGTTGTATACTGTCTCAAAGATGCCGAAATCTCTCGGATGAAATTCGTCATTAATGTTTCCATCAATGATAAAACGGTTCTGTCCTTCCATATAGTTCCCGTTTGACATATACACCCCTCCGATAGCAACGCCGGGGTCGGGCAACTCCCATTTGTCTTTGCTTATCAAAGCATCGGTTTTCAGGTATATCACCGTATCACGGCTTTTGGTAAGGTTGCCATAGAGGTCTTCAACACTTACCTGCACACTGACCGGTTCCGACGCCGAAAGATTCAAGTCCTTGATGAATTGCCGGTCAACTTCTTTATTTGATGAAAACACCTGACGGATAGAACGCTGTTTCCCGTTATCGGAATAACTGAAATCCACATATACGTTGACATCCTTCTTCCCTGTTCCTTCGTTTTTCCAGCTAAACAGTATGGCACCGAAAGCGGGATATACGTCCAGCGATTTCGCCACTCTGCTATAGGCAGGCTCCTCCGGCTTCACTCTAACAGGCACCACTGTCGATTGGTTGCCCGCCCTGTCTAAGGCATAAAGTTGAAGGGTATGTTCGAGGGTATCAGGCAAGCCGAACACCTCCAAATAAGGCGCAAAAAACGACACGGCAGATTTTATCAATTTCCCGTTTGTAGCCATAAATGAAGCCTCAATACTGATAACATCCTCATCAGCAGGAATCTGATAAAAAATCCTGGCACCACCGGGAAGCGCCTGCACACTGTCGAACACAGGCGGCGAAGGCGAAATGGTATCATCCGAAGAAATCCCAAACCGTTCCCTTTCCTCGCAGGCATAAAAACCCGCCACTCCAATAAGCAACAAAATTGCTCTATTTCTAAAATTATTCATAATCACTAATTTTTAAATTTTAATATCTAAACTCTAAACTCTAATATCTAAACTCTAACCTCTACCATCCCGGATTTTGCTTAAGTTTGGAATTTTTATTCAACTCATCCGTAGGGAGTGGCCAGAGATTATCCCTCAGTGTAAACATACGACTCTGCAGCGGGGTCTGCTGAAAAAAATCATCGGCAGTCCTGCCGTCGTAGTTCCACCCCATTACGGGCGATGTGAACTCTTGCGGTGCTTTTCTGTACCGAAGCATATCCCAGAACCGATGTCCTTCAAAGGCAAA
This sequence comes from Candidatus Symbiothrix dinenymphae, assembly GCA_001417715.1. Classification (GTDB taxonomy): domain Bacteria; phylum Bacteroidota; class Bacteroidia; order Bacteroidales; family Azobacteroidaceae; genus Azobacteroides; species Azobacteroides dinenymphae. The sequence goes on along the minus strand of BBRT01000229.1, from coordinate 4,799 downwards.
CTCGTTGCCTCTTTCGTTAAGGATAATGTCTTTCATCTTCTCTTTAAGGGTATGGTTGCCTGCTGCTGCCGCCGTCACATAGCTGCCGGTGTAGGCAGCTTCCACGGTTGGAATGCCCGCTCTGGTGCGCACCTTGTTGATGGCAGCCCACACATCCCCGTCCGGATTATCCAGATACTGGTTGCGTGCTTCGGCTTTCATCAGATACAAATCTGCCAGACGGATAATCGGTATCGGATAGAGCGTCAGCCGAGTCCAATAGCCCGATCTGCTGTCGGGATGTACTACTTTTTGAACACCTATTCCCGTCCAAAACCGGTTAACAGCACCGTTAGCGGTACTACTGGCTCCGGGTCCACCACTAAAGAAGCTCGTTGCAATCCGCTGATTGTGCCCACGCCAGTAACCGCCGGTAATACCCAAATTGGCATAGAAGCGCGGCTCCCTGTCCAAATAGAGCTGAATGGTGGGTTGGTTGGACTGCAGGATACCGAGAAATTCTTTGGTTATCGCCGTGTCCGGCGTAACCGTGATGTCATACATGTCGGCACGGTTGAATGTATTGTCGTCATCCAAAGGAAGTCCGTGTTTGGTATAAAACCTTTCTAACATTTTATAGGTAGCTCCCAATAGATTTCGGGCGTGAGGTAGGTCGTTGACAGCACCCACATAGCCGGGAGGCAGCATAATGTTGGCATCACCGGCCACTAAAGATTCACCGGAGAGGCTGGTTTGACTGATATTGGACTGTCCCCATATCAGTTCCTTGTTCCATGGGTCAGTGATAACCCATCTCAAATCATAGATCGTATCCAGTTTGGGATTTCGTCTCGCGTCGTTAATGTCCTCCGTCCACATTCGTTTGTCGTATTTGTACAGTTCCACTCCATTTGCCTCGCAGAGCGTAATGGCTGCATCTACGGCCTCTTCTGCTTCTTTCCATTTGGCTTTTGTGGTGGCGGCGTCATCCTGCGGGAAAAACGGTTTCCCGTCTTCAGGGTCGTAGAAATCGAAGTAATCCGTGTTGCCGCTGTAGAACGGGCTTGCCCTCCACACTAAAACCCTCGCTTTGATGGCTGTTGCTGCCCGCCTGTCCACCTGTCCGAAGTCATTGCCGCTCTTTTCCAACAACAGCGCAGGGATGGCGTCACCCATCGTTTGGATGATATAGTTGAAACAGGCGTCTATTTTGCTGCGCAACACAAACTGGCTTTGCGGGTTGGCGTACGGCGAAGTAGCCTTGTCCATAATCGCAATGGGACCGTACTGCCGCAACAGCAGAAAGTGATAATACGCTTTCAGAAATAGTACCTGCGCCTTCCAGTCGGCAATTTCTTCGGCTTTCATGTCATGTACCTCGTCTATCCTGTCAATGAAGAGATTGCAGACATTGATGCCCTCATACAGGTTATTTCCCAGACCGGGGGCGATGTCGACGGGGTTTTCGATGGTGGCAACGGTCGACCTCCATGTTCCCAATATGGGTTGGTCGGCACTCTGAAGCCTCCTCATAATATGAATACCCTTGTAACGGTTGGTGAGGTTTCCGTTATCTGTTGCAGCATTCACCCATTCGTCACCCAGCAGCCACGAGGACGACCTGTCCTCTTCATGCGGCATGTAACTATATGCCCTTGCTAATGCGTTATAAGCCTCTGACCTTGCGGTAAAAAGATTTTCCAGGGTCTCGCTCTTGTCGGGAACGACATCTAAATAATCGCTGCACGCCGGGAAGAGAAACATCGCCGCAACCATCGATGTACAGACGTGGCGCGCCACGTCTCTACGATTTTTATAAATATTTTTTTTCATATTCTTTTTTTTTATATTATTTATCATACTAATCATATTAATCATATTAAAATCACAGTTCAGACATTAAAATGATAATTGCAATCCTACATTAAACCTCCGATTCAGCGGATAGCCCATGCCGTTGTTGCCCATTTCGGGGTCCCATTGCTTGAACGGGCTGACCACAAACAGGTTTTCAATGCTGAAGTAAGCTCGGAGGCTTTCCATTCCTATCTTTTTGATGCCCGAGAAGGTATATCCCGCTTCAACGGTTTTTAGCCGCAGGAACGAGCCGTCGCGCAACCACCATGAAGACAATTGTGTATTGTTATCTATCGGGTCTGTTGACAAACGGGGCCAGAAGGCATGTACATCCGGATTGGTCTCCGTCCATGAACCGCGCGCTACGATTGCCATGGCGTTACGCCTGTTTTGGAAAGGCGCGATAGCCACCGGGTCGATAAAGAACGAAACCCGTGCATTCCCCTGGAAGAAGAAAGACGCATCAACCTTTTTGTATCCGGCAGACAATCCGAAGCCGTACTGTATTTCGGGCACTGTGGGATAACCCATGGCAATCTGGTCATTCGAGTCCACCTTGCCGTCGCGGTTGACGTCCGTATATTTGATGTCACCGGCTTGAGGAATACTGCCGAACTTCTGTGTTGGGGACCGGTTGACTTCGTAATCGTCCACAAAAAGCCGCTCAGCCACCAAGCCCCACTGCTGACCGGCCGGGTGTCCTTTTCGGTAGCGGTAGGCATCGGGATATTCCGGTTCGTCAAATTCCACATATTTATTGGTGGCATAAGTCATATTGGCGCGTCCCGTCAACCAGAAATCGTTGGTAAAAAACTGCTGATAGTCAATAGAGCCATCTATACCTTGCGATTCCATCTTGCCGACATTCCCAAATATCTTGGCTTCCAAGCCTGAGGTTGCCGGGAAATTCACACGTTCCATATAGATATTGCTTCTGTTTTCCTTGAATACATCCACCTGAAATTTTAAGGGAGAACCTTTCAACAAGCCTAACTCCAAGCCGATATTGTATTTTTCGGAAACTTCCCATCCGATGTCGGGGTTGGAATACTGGACTATCTGGTAGCCCGGATATTCGTTCCATAAGCTTTCGCCCCATTTGTAGCCTCTGTTGGTACCGCCGGACAGGACATTGGAGAGGAAGTGAAAACGGTCACTCCTGCCTGCAATGGCGTCGTTACCGACTAATCCCCAGGTGAATTTGAATTTCAGCAAATCAACAATGTCCTTGGCGGGCGACCAGAATGATTCGTTGGAAACCAACCAGCCGACGCCGAAAGAGGGGAAGAAACCAAATCGCTTGGAGCCGGTAAATTTTTCCGAGCCATTGTAGCCATACCCAAATTCAGCGAAATAACGGTCGTCGAAATCGTAGGTCACACGACCCGAATTGCCGACATTCCTTTCCGGCAGAGTCTCAAACAAGGTGCCGCCCGTAACGGCAAACAGATTTTCCTGCACCATCAGTACGGTCATGGCACCAACGGAATGCTTGTCGAACGTACGGTTCCAGTTCGCACGGGCTTCAAAATAATACTTGACGGAAGTATTGCGGGCAGCATCGGCTGGGTTAAGCTTGTTGCCACCCTGACCCGGGTTGATGTTGGCCAGTGTATATACGTCTGTAATCTGATTGTAAGATTCTACTCCGTAATAAAACGGATTATAACTTCGCTTGTTGCCATATTTGCTCCATGTACTGGCTGATACCTTGGCTTGAAATTTCAGTCCTTCGGTGATAAAATCCAAATCCTGCAACAAGGTAGCCTGCGCGGTAACATTACTTTCATCTCTCGTTTCATATCCTCTCACCATTTCGGCATAAGGGTTGCTTTTCGGAGTTGTTCCGTTGATGAAGGTATTTCCGAACAGCGTGTGGTCTGCCCAGAGATGGGCTTCGTCGGGTGCATACACAGCAGGGAAATCAACCGGATTGGCTTCCATCACCATCTTGAAGATATCGCCTGCCGAGGTGGCAGGACCCGTATATTTCTCATACCTCGCCTGTATGCGGGTATCCAGGGTCGTCGTGGAAGACAGTTTGAATATCACGTTGTTGCGGAGATTGAACCGGTCAATGTTGATATTGTTGTTGAAATTGTTCCGCTTATCCACTTTCAGCAGACCGGTTTCGTTGTCGTAACCGGCAGATACGAAGTAGGTAGCAATTTTCCCTCCGCCCGAAATGTTCAGGTTTGCCTTGGTGTTGACGGTCTGCCGGTTGAACAGCATGTCGTACCAGTCCACATCAGGGTAAATCATCGGATTTTCGCCCCGCATGGTCGATTGTATTTTCTGCTCTGAGTAAAAGGCACCCAGTGCAGGGTCACGCGACACACGCGCCTGATTGTACAGTTGCATGTATTCCACGCCGCCAATCATTTCGGGAAGGGCGGTAGGCGTGGTCACATTGACATCGACCCGCGCATTGATTTTCACTTTCCCTTCAGTTCCGCTCTTGGTGGTAATCAGGATGATACCGTTGGCACCGCGTGAACCGTAGAGCACAGCTGCCGAAGCATCTTTGAGGATGGAGAAACTTTCGATGTCGTCCGGCGTCATGCGCGCCAAATCATCGGCAGTGGATTCAAATCCGTCAATCAGTATCAGAGGCGAGGCAGCATACCCGAAGGTAGTAACACCGCGCACAAAGAACTGTGCCATGTCCGCACCCGGTTCGCCGCTGGTCTGATAGGAAATCAAGCCCGGAATCCTACCGGCAAAAGCGGAGGTGAGGTTGGAGGCGGGCACCCGCAGGTCGGAGGCTTTAATCGTCTCAATGGAGGCAACCACACTGCTCTTTTTCTGCTTGCCGAAAGCCACCACCGTCACTTCGTCCAACTCACTCGCTTTGGGCTTGAGCGGAATCACAAAACTCGCCTTGTCGCCCACCTCCACGGTGTAGAGGTCGTACCCCAAAAAAGAAACCTCCAAAACATCCGTCGGCGAAACGTCTATTTTGA
>BBRT01000228.1 GCA_001417715.1 Candidatus Symbiothrix dinenymphae | reverse complement strand
TAGTGGCAGGTCAGAATGCGTTCAACAGTTACGATCCGGATGCGCTTGGAGATATTCCTTTATTATTTCAAACAGGCTATTTGACCATTAAAAGTCAGAGGCGAGTAGGCGTAGAGCCTGAATACACGCTTGAAGTTCCCAATCTGGAAGTGAAAGAGTCGCTGATGGAACATCTGTTAAGCGCATATATTCAATATCCTGTGGATCAATTGGGAGTATTAGGGAAAGCGATGTTGAAGCAAATACTTGCTTTCGATGCAGAAGGCTTTACAAATAATATGCGTAAGATGTTTGCCGACGTTCCTTACACTTTAAAGCCATCCAAGGCGAAAAACCCAGCCAAAGCGGAAGCAAAAAATTTGGCAAATGAAGCCCTTTATCACATCATCTTTCAACTGTGGATGACCATGCTGGGTTTCAATATTCAGAGCGAAAGGATGACCAACCGAGGACGTATAGATGCCGTGCTGCAGCAAGAGGGAGTGGCAATAGTGACAGAGTTGAAATACCACGCTACTACAAAAACCGACATTTTGCTCAACCAGGCCATCGCGCAAATCCGCGAGAAGCGGTATTATGAGCCGTTTCTTGACCGAAAAGTCATTTTGCTGGGCATTGCATTCAGTGGAAAAGAGGTTGGTTGCAGGATTGAACAGTTGACTGAACCGGGATTTTCACAAGATTAAAAGTAATGACTATCCGCAATCATACCACTT
>BBRT01000227.1 GCA_001417715.1 Candidatus Symbiothrix dinenymphae | reverse complement strand
AAAATTGCCGTAATATTTCTGCCAATTGTCGTCAATCATAAAAACGCCTTTGGGGAAGTCGTGCTCAATGATTTTGTCGGCATAATTCAAAATATCCCGCTGATTTTGATTATACATCAACTCAATCCATGTGTTGTATTGCGGCATCGAAAAAAACAGCGGGTCGGGCTATTTCCCCGAAGGCGGAAAATGGGCGCGACAAGCCGACAAATAGGCATCCCGCAGCGTTTTTCCGGCAACTGTAACTTTGATTTCCTCAAATTTCGACTCCAAATGAATTGCCGTAGCAGTGATTTGAAACCGGAACGCCTCATCGCTCCAAATGTATCGCCCTTTGTTGGAAACAAACAACGGAACAGCCTGATTATTAAATCCCTGATTCGACAAGTCGAACATTCCCGTCGGTTGCAAATAAGGCATCTCGCTGCCTTTTGCCACGAAAGCCCCCCACCATTTTTCGCCCGCCAAAAAGGGGATGTCGGAAGTGAATGTTTGTGCATTGAGCATCGTTGAGAGGCTTAATGCGATGCAGAGTGTGATTTTTTTGAACATTGTAAATTGATTTTTTAATTGATATTATATCATTATCGTGCCACCGGAATATCCCTTATACTGAACACCGGTCCACCTGCAACCGTTATCTCGGCTTTGAGCAGATAATCGCCGGTCTCTTCAGGCAGCGTGATTTCAAACGGCGTTATCTCCACTTGATAGGGTTTGACGTTT
>BBRT01000226.1 GCA_001417715.1 Candidatus Symbiothrix dinenymphae | reverse complement strand
GCAGGCGTGCAAGGCGAGTCGCGGATAACCGTTTCGGGCAGCGACATCACGATTCATGTCGACCCCAAGAGCGGCGAATATGTGGCATGGGTATATCCTGAGCAGTATCAGATACAGCCAATTTCGGCGGGGATTTATGGCACAGTCTATGATAGGAATGAAATGCTTGACCTGCGCAATGCACCCGTAACCGATGCCGCCGATATGAAAAAAAGTGTTTTCACTTGGGGCAAACACACCGACACTGTCCGTTTTCACCACGAATGGGGACATAAGTATCAGTCGGAACCGTTGTTTACGATAGCACAGATAGGTGCATACGGTGAATTTTTGAATTATTTTGGCGAAGCCAGCTATGTTTTGGGCGATACCACGATTGCGCTGGTTGATTTGAGCTTGCAGCCGGGTGACGAGGGTTTTTACACCTTTGGCAAGCCTGTGTTTATGCAGGGGAAGGCTTATACATTTGTGCTGGATGCGCTTGGATGGTATTACAATCCAAGCCTTGGCATCATGGATGTGGCACCTGTGGCGGGGAATATTTCGATTACTTCCGGCATAGCCCTTGGCGGTAACACGCCCGTGACGGCTGCTCTGGATGGCAGCGGACCCTGCAGTTACAGTTTTTTGTGCGGAACGCCTAATCGGGATAACGGTCTATTGACGATGAGTACGGTGCTCTCTGTTGGCGGCAAATCCTACTATTCCGACACCTTTGGCAAAGAGGG
>BBRT01000225.1 GCA_001417715.1 Candidatus Symbiothrix dinenymphae | reverse complement strand
TCCACGCGTTTTGTGAGATTGATATGACAAATATTCCGATTAAGAGGTGGGATGAGTATAAATAGCGTGCAGGAAAAGTTTTTTTGAGTGTTGCGGGGACCGGACTCGAACCGATGACCTCCAGGTTATGAGCCTGGCGAGCTACCAACTGCTCCACCCCGCGATTTCGGGTACAAAGGTACTACTTTTTTTCGGATACACAACCTTTTGCACATTTTTTTGTTATTTATTTTGTCAAAATCATTTTTTGTTGTAAATTTGCGGCTCATCTGTGGAAAATGGTGTAGAAAATGGACAGTATCGAAGGAACAAATACAAGAGAGAGATTGATGGACGTGGCTCGCCAGCTGTTTGCAAAAATGGGGGTGGAGAACACGACCATGAATGATATTGCCATTGCATCCCAAAAGGGTCGCCGCACGCTCTACACCTATTTCAACAACAAAGAAGAAATTTATCAGGCGGTGGTAGAGTCGGAACTAAAACAGCTCTATGAGTCGCTGGAGATGGTGGTCGAGCGCGAAATGCCTGCCGATAAAAAATTGTTGGAATTTATTTGCACGCGGTTTGAGGCTCTCAAACAGTCGGTGATTCGGAACGGCACCCTTCGCGCCTCCTTTTTTCGCGATATTTGGAAAATCGAAGCGGTGCGAAAACAGTTTGATGTGCGCGAGATAAATTACATCCAAGCCATTCTGACAGAGGGAGTTAAGGAAGACATTTTTGAAATTGAGAACGTCGAATATATGGCGTCCATTCTGCACTATTCGTTCAAAGGTTTGGAAATTCCCTACATCCAAGGCACGCTCAAATGGTTTACAGCCACAGAAATAGCAGCATCCGGCAGCATTTTGCATTTTTTGTTGAAGAAATAGGGCTATGCTGAACAAAGCGCGACATTGTTAGTTATATACAAATCATTTATTGCTGTGCGGTCGGTTATTTTGTACTTTTCTGCATATTCCGAAGTTGTTTTTTAATTACAAAACTAAATCTATCTCTTTCATTATCTCGTCCGTTTCATTCAGGACAAAGATTATTTTCTGATAATGTTCTATATCTTCGTATGTCAATGTCCTGCCTTTGCGGTCTTTCAGCCATTTTTGTGCGGGTTGGTAGCCGCCGATGTAAAATTTCCAAGCGATTTCAGGAACATTGTCAAAATATTGACTGTCATTTATCCAAACTTTATTTTCCTTATAGGCATTGGATTTTTCGGTAAATGAATTTTCTACTTTGTTGTCTCCCTGTTTGGGAAAATTGGCAAAATTACTTGGAACGGTAATATTTTCCATTAAATGTAAATGCCGCAATTTCTCGCCAAACGCCGCTAATTTATTAAATTGCTCTGCATCTTGTGGATACGGAATATGTGGAAAATCTATTTTTAGAAATTCCTTGTATTTTTCTCTATATGCGGGCGAATGTAGAACGGCGTAAATGTAATCGAAAATTTGCTCGGGGGTGGGGACGAAACCTAACAGGTTTTGAAAACTTGTTAGGTTTGCTGCGTTCAAATTCGCTACTTTTTCTGTCTTGCGTTTGCCTTCTTCCGCTATTGCTTCATGGTAAAGGTAGAGGGGGGAAAATATATCCCCCACCAAATTGTCCTGCTGTTGCAATATAATTTATATCAGTTATTTTATTTGAAACAAAAATATAACGCCAATCGCTAACACATTGTCTTGCAATAATTAATCCGATATTTTCTCCTTTCAAAAAATGTTGCATTACATTGTAACGGTGTCTTACAACTTTTTTCAAATCATAATTTATAAAACGAATATCAAACGGACGGTAACTAATTGGGCAATTATTTTCAGTAAATGATTCAAAACCAATCAATTCATTGTCATTATGTGTTTTTACTCCGCTCGAATTTACTGTAAACAATTCTTGAATTGAAAAACCTTTTTCGTACTCTTCCTGCGAGGAAAAATCTTTAGGTACGAAAAAACAATTTAGTTCATCGGGTGCAAGCTCCGTCCATTGGATTGACTGTAAATTATTTTCCAACAGGAAATTATATTTTTCCTGTCGTTTGCCATAAAGGCTGAAATGAGATATTTTACATTTGTGTGGCGTTACGACATTGAGCGTTTTTACAAAAATATTGATAGAAACGCCCTGTTGGATATCAAATACATTTTCATCTTTCGAACCATCGGTTGCGGTTTCTTTTTTCTTTGAATTTCCGTGCAAATCAAGAATATAAATTTTATCGAATGCTTCGAGTAAATTTTTTCGCATTTGTCTGTGTATCAATCCATCAATAAAACTGTTGTTGGAAATATACGCCAAAATGCCTTTGCCGTTTTTTTCAATATAATGTTGTCCGAAGCGTATAAATTTAATGTAATCGTCCGAAAGTGGTTGTATGTTTCGCTCGTTGAGGTTTGTTTTGTAGACGTCCATCAAGTTTTCAATCCATTTTCCTTTGTTTGAAGAACTGACGGAATATGGTGGGTTTCCCAAAACGACCATTACAGGCACGTTGTTTTTGATTTTTGCGGCTTCAGCGGCTTCGTTGCTCAACCATTGGGCAAAAGGAATTGGATTTACGTTTTTCTTCGGATTTTCCAGACTGTCGGTGAGATAAATCTGTAACCGGTTATTATTGTTTGCATTGTAACCAAATTCCTGTAAAATAGTTTCAATTTTCAAATGCGCCATTGTGTAGGGCGACATCATAATTTCAAAACCGTTGAGGCGCGGAATAAGGTGATTTTTTACATAATCGTTCCACATTCCTGCGTTATTTTCAAAACGTTGGTAAATATTTCGCACTACTTCGGCGAGGAACGTTCCTGTGCCTGTGGCCGGGTCGAGGATTTGCACGCGGTGATATTCTTGTAGGGGCATTGCAATTGTTGAATTGTCGGCTAATCCGTTTGCTATACCAAATTCGCTCTTCAAAATATCATCAACCGCTTGCACAATAAATTTAACTACTGCCGTAGGCGTATAATATGCGCCTCTTGCATTTTTAAGTTGCTTGTCGTATTTTGTAAGAAAATCTTCGTAAAAATGCAGAAACGGGTCTTTGTCTTTACTCTCAAATTCTGTGTGGATGGCTGTAATATCCACATAATTAAACATATCGGAAAGCGAATCAACAAGCCAGCGGATACTCTCGTCAAGGTCGTAGGCGATATAATGAAAAAGATTTCTTAAAAACGGATTGGATTTCGGGATTAATATTTCGGCGCGTTGGCGATTAAAAACAGCATCTGAATTATCCTGTAATCGCGCTACAAACATACCGTATGCAATAGTTTGCGCATAAATATCGGCAAACTGCGCTTCAGTCATAGTTGGCAACAAGACTTGTTGAAAACCTTTAAGTTGCTGGCGCAGATGGTTATTTTCATCTCTATCAGTGATGTCTTTTTCAATCACTTCCGCCAAAAGTTGCGTTTTAGCCGCCATAAATTCGGCTAATTGTTTGGAGTTTGCAATTGATTTCCCGTTGTACTGCGAAAATATTCTAATCAACTCAATAAACTTGTTGAAGCTTTCAGCAAGAGGAATAATCCCCTTGCTATTGATTTCCCCGATTTTCACCTCTGCAACCAATTCATCGCCTTCAAAAAGCTGAAAAGTCAGATAATCGGTAATAATCAGGTTGTCAAGTGCTTTTTTATATCTGTCAAATTGCTTTTTATAGTCCTTTGAGTTCAAATTTTTGCCAACATCCTTCGCTTCAACAAAACCAACAGGAATGTTATCCTTTAAGAGCGTGAGGTCGGGCGCACCGCAGTCGATATGCCGCGCTTCGTTCACAACCGAAAAACCGGTCATGTTTTTGAGCAAAGTTTCCAATGCTCCACGGAATGAGTGCTCGGTGGTGATGCCCTGGGAGTACAGGGCGGAGAGGGAAGCGAGATAGGGGGTGATGTGGGTTGCATTCATGGTAGCTTAAATTTACTTTTGATAACATTTAAGAATGTGGAATTTCTTGCATTTGCATCATCTACAACCGCCTCAAAATCCATTATAAAAATACCAATAGGTAGAGAAACACGTGGGCTTCTCTGCAAAACAACTTCTTTGTTTCGATAATATACTTTCCCATTTGAATAGAGTCTATGATAATCAGCCTCTAAATGCAATTCGTATTCCTCATTAAATTCGACAATACCATAAAACCATATTTGTTGGATTTTATTTTTGTAATATTGCATCAATTTACGTGCTCTATTTTCCAATTGTACTTCCACAACTGAATTTAGCTCTGTTGAAAGTCCTTTTTTCTTTAATTCAAGGATAACAACATCTACTTTTCTATTTTTGTCCTCGTCATTTGGATTTCCTGAAAAAATCAAAGCAATATCAGGCCTATCATCATCTTTTTCAACGACTTCTCCTTCTGTGATTACACTTATAACTTTCGACATATCTGCTTCGCTCAAAACAGTGTCGTATGTCATATATTTATCGTCAAGTATCCAAACATTATTCCTATACAAATCATTTTGCAAATTACTTCCGTCAAATTGTTCTCGTCTTGGAACAATCAAATTATGAATATCATACTCCGAATTATTCTTATCATAAGACTTTAGTTTATTGATGGTTATTTGCCTGAACATAATATATTCAGTTAACGCACGTGAAGACAATTCTAATGACTCCTTAAATTGTTCATCTGTCAAATGTGACACACCTAATATTTTCCTTTGTGCACGGAAAAACTGTTCTTGTGCTTTTTTTAATAATTCCTCTTCGGAAGTATATCCAATTCCTTCAATTTCAAATAAACCATTCAAATGAGGGAAACGATTTATTAAGCGTTGTTTTCTTTCTTGATTCCGTTGTGTTATTTGAGGTACTTCTTTATCTATAATTTTAGCAATTTCATTTCTAAATAACTTTTTTACTTTTTCGAGTTCTGGCATATTAATAGTTTCACGAGCAGCATCTACTTGACCATTAAAATAATCAGAAAATAAAAGGAAAACCATTTTATATCCGACAGGAAGATTTTCTGGTGCAATAATGTCTATCGGATACGTTCGATTATCTACAGAAATGGCCGTAATCGCACTACTAATCTCCATTGATGCCTCTTCAATGTTATAATAAAATTCTATTTTTGAGAAAAAATCAAGTTTGTCTTCTACAGGAACAAAAGTAAAATTAGGAATATCGTTGGTTGATAAGACAGCATTATCGGTTTTCTTATTAACCATTGACGAAATAGAAATTTCTACTTGTTGATTGTTTTGTTTTAATCTAAATAATCGGGAATAAAACTTTTCCAAAATTTTATTCTTTAAATAGGACGGTTGAATATATGCATGTTGCCTTAAACGTCCCAAAGTATATCCTGACATAAATAATTTTGTGCCACTACTATTCTTGTTTTCATTTTTTACTATTTCACTATCTTCATTAAAGGCATCCGAAAATTCAAATTTTCTTGAAAAATAGTCATTGTAATTACTTGATACAAGTGTTTTTTCAAAATAGCACAAATAAACCAAGCGTCCCAAACCTTTATGGGTTGTGTCATCAACGTCAAACAAATTGCTGAATTTTTGAAATCGTTCATCGGTAAAACCAATACCATTGTCTGATATTTCTATGGTCAATGTTTCAGGTTGGCTATAATCTTGAGCAGAAATAGTAATGTCTATTTGGGTTGCTCCTGCATCCAAAGCATTGGCAATTGCCTCAAAATAGACCATTTCCAAGGAAGAGTTTCCAAAGAACATTTTAACTGCTTTACTTAATTTTACTCGCATAACAATATTTTTTATTTATAATTATATTTTGAGTTTTCAGCATGAATAATTTAAACTTTCCTTTTATTATCCACCAATAAATCTTTTACACTCACTTGCAATATTTCCGCTATCTGATATAGCGTATCCAACGGCGGCTGTTGCCGATTACAAGCATAAACGATTGTGTCGCCGTCATGTGAATCTAACGACAACTTGTTTGTCTTGTAACATTGAAACTTACTGTTGCCCGACTGTTGTATGTATTCTAATATCTTACTCATAAAAAATTAGCAACAAATTTTACGTTGCAAAAGTACAACTTTTTTTCGAGACAACGGCTTTTCTCAAACTCCACCTTCGGCGGGTGCACGACAAATGTCCCTGCAAAAAAAAACGGGCTGAAATTAAACAACCTGTTTTTTCAACTCATCCGCCCCTTGTAATCTTCATACGAAAAAGTGCGGTAGGTTTCAAGCTTGCCGTCAGTGCGCCACAGGCAGAGGGGGGGGTGCGGGATGCCGTTGAACATCGTGGTTTTGACGGTGGTGTAGTGAATCATGTCTTCAAAAATGATGTCGTCGCCGATTTTCAGTTCGTGGTCGAACGACCAATCGCCGATGTAATCGCCACTCAGACAGGAATTTCCGCCGAGCCGATAGGTGGGTTTGCCGTCCACAGGTTGCTGGCAGGCTCCGCGCACCACCGGTTGGTAGGGCATTTCCAAGCAGTCGGGCGCATGGCAGGCAAACGATATGTTCAGAATCGCTGTTTGGATGCCTCTGTTGCGTACAATATCCACGACAGAGGCTCGCAACACGCCCGTTTGCCACACAAAAGCGGCTCCCGGCTCAAGAATAATCTCCAAATTGGGATATTTCTGCTTGAAATTTTGCAACAGCCGGATGAGGTGCTCCACATCGTAATCTTTGCGGGTCATCAGATGCCCACCGCCCATATTCAGCCACTTGATTTTAGGCAAGAATTGCCCGAACTTGGCTTCAACATGCTCCAAAGTGTGCTCCAATGCCCGCGAATCTGATTCGCAAAGTGTGTGAAAATGCAGCCCCTCAACGCCCTCCGGCAGCGTATCGCCCACTTCTTCGCGCACAATTCCCAACCGCGAACCGGGCGTAGCGGGATTGTACAAATCCGTCGCCACCTCCGAATATTCGGGATTGATGCGTAGCCCGCACGAAATGGGCGTCGGGTTAGTTAATGTGGCGTTATAAAACCGATGAAACTGTGCCAACGAATTGAAAGTGATGTGCGAACTGCACGCCATAATCGTTGGAAAATCAGCCTCCGTATATGCAGGCGAATAGGTATGCGCCCGACTGCCCATCTGCTCCACCGCCAACCGCGCTTCCCAAGGCGAACTGGCAGTAGAAAGCCCAATGTACTCCCTAACAATCGGAAACGCCCGCCACATAGCAAAAGCCTTGAATGCCAAGATAATATCCACACCGGCACGCTCCTTGACAGAGCAGATGAGTTGCAAGTTCCGACGCAGCAAAGCCTCATCAATCACGTATGCGGGGGAAGGAATGTTTGAAAAGTTCATCATTGAATCCATATTTCGCATAATTTTTGCGCAAAGGTACATAAAACTCCGTAGACTGAAGTCTACGGTTAATAAAGTGCTGTCCCTGAGGGACAAAAAGATAGCATCTGAAAAAAAATATTTGCAAATTATTGCGCATTTGCTGTGTATTACAAAAAAAAACCGTTACTTTGCACCCGCTTTTCCCCCTTTTCGTTTGGCGAAAAGCAGAAAATTATTAGATATGATACAGGGAAGATTTGTACAGAAAGCGAGAATTGGTGTATTGAGTATGCTGTTGCTATCCTTTATTCTATTATCCGCTACGGAAAATGTGTATGCGCAAGGTTCTGCGCGTGGCGATGCCGAGTTGTTTGCCGACCATAAGAAAACCAGTTTGGAAGCCGAATTAGTGGATTCCATCTTATCGAGCCTTAATCGTGGGGTGTCTGACCCCGCCGAGGAGTTTTACGACAGTTGGAATACCGCTACTGTGCATGCCTACGCGGATGCTGACGTTCCCGAATCATTCAACATTGATGTGTCCCAATTCGTGATGCCAATCGTGGGGCATGTGACCTCGTCCTTTGGCTATCGTTCGCGTTTTCATCGGATGCACAGAGGGACAGACATTGCGTTGCATAAGGGTGATACGGTGCGAGCTGCCTTTGACGGCAAGGTTCGCGTGCGCACGTTCGACCGGCGGGGCTATGGCTATTATTTGGTGGTGCGCCATCCCAATGGTTTGGAAACGGTTTACGGTCACTTGTCCGGCTTTTTGGTGGGGCAAAACGAAACGGTCGAAGCCGGTCAGCCGATTGGATTAGGTGGTAACACAGGACGTTCAACGGGATCACACCTGCATTTTGAATTTCGCTTTTTAGGTATCGAGATTGACCCGGAGGAGATTATTGATTTCAATGCGATGTGTATCAAAGACGATTATTATACGTTTTCCAAAGCCAATTCGGCGAACAACTCCGAATATACGGCGAGCAATTCACACACCGATGGCGATGGCAAAGTGCAATACTACCGGGTCCGCAAAGGCGAATCGCTGTATTCAATATCCCGAAAAATAGGGGTGAGCGTGGAGAGGTTGCGCGCTTTGAATAATATCAAAAAAGGGGCTGTGTTATCCGTTGGCAGACCGTTGCGCATATTCTAATTTTTAAAGACAGATTTTGCAGGTCTGAAAAACAATGCTTACCTTTGGGGCTGTTTTTAACAACTGAACAAGTGAGAACAAAAAAACAACTGCCGATTTTGGAGCAAATCACCATCACAGGCATTGCTGCGGAGGGGAAAGCAATTGCCAAGTACAACGATTGGGTGATTTTTGTGCCGTTTGTGGTGCCCGGCGATGTGGTGGATATTCAATTGACCCGCCGCAGAAACAGCTATGCAGAGGGGCGTGCGGTGCATTTTCACCACTATTCGGAGGTGCGGACGGAGCCGTTTTGCGAACATTATGGCATCTGTGGGGGCTGCAAATGGCAGATACTCCCCTACCCCGAACAAATTCGCTACAAGCAGCAGCAAGTGACGGACAATCTGACCCGCATCGGGAAAATTGAACTGCCGCCGATTTCGCCGATTATCGGCTCCCAAAAAACACAATTCTACCGCAACAAATTGGAATACACGTTCTCCAATCGCCGCTGGATGACACTGGAAGAGTTGCAGTCGGGCGAAACGTTTGACGACAAGAACGTGCTGGGGTTTCACATCCCAACGATGTTTGACAAGATAATGGACATCAAAAAATGTTGGTTGCAAGCCGACCCATCCAATGCTATCCGCTTGGAAATCAAAGACTTCTGCATAGAAAACGGATTTTCATTTTTCGACCTGCGAAATGCATCCGGCTTGATGCGCAACATCATCATCCGCACCTCCACCACAGGCGAAATCATGCTGATTGTCGTGTTTTTTGAGAACGACACAGAGAAAATCAACGCTTTGATGCAACATTTGGCAGACAAATTCCCCGAAATCACCGCCTTATTATATTGCATCAATCAAAAAGCCAACGACACCATCACCGACCAAGAAATACTTGTGTTCAAGGGCAACGACCATATTTTTGAGGAAATGGAGGGGTTGAAATTCAAAATCGGTCCCAAATCATTCTACCAGACCAACAGCGAGCAGGCTTACGAACTGTACAAAATAGCCCGCGACTTTGCCGGATTGACGGGCGAAGAATTGGTGTACGACCTCTACACGGGCACGGGCACGATTGCCAATTTCGTGGCGCGGCGGTGCAAACAAGTCATTGGAATAGAGTCCGTTGCGGAAGCCATCGAAGACGCCAAAGTCAATGCCTCCCTCAACGGCATCAACAACACGCTGTTTTTCGCAGGCGATATGAAAGACCTGCTCAACACCCAATTCATAGCCGAATACGGTCGCCCGGACGTGATTATCACCGACCCGCCCCGCGCCGGAATGCACGACGATGTGCTCAACACCATTTTGTTTGCCGAGCCGCAAAAAATCGTCTATGTGAGTTGCAATCCGGCAACGCAGGCACGCGATTTGAGCCGTTTGGATGTGAAATACAAAGTGACGCGCGTGCAGCCCGTAGATATGTTTCCGCACACGCAGCACGTGGAGAATGTTGTTTTATTGGAATTAAAAGTATGAAAATGAGCAAATTAAAAATAAAAGTATGCGGCATGCGCAGTGCTTACAGCATGGTGGAAGTCAGCCAGTTGCCGATTGACTTCATGGGCTTCATCTTTTACGAAAAATCGCCGCGCTACGACAAAGACCTCAATGTGTGGGCGGTTAAATACATTCCGGCAAGCATCCAAAAAGTCGGCGTGTTCGTCAATGCCGCCAAAGAAACGATTTTGGAAACGGCAGAAAAATTCGATTTGCAGTTGGTGCAGTTGCACGGTGACGAATCGCCCGAATTTTGCAGTGCATTAAATAAAGATATAACAAAAGTGTTTTCAATAGCATCAGAATGCGATTTTGCGCGCTGTTCGGAATACGAATCTGTGTGCAAATATTTCCTCTTCGACACCAAAACGCCCCAATTTGGCGGCTCCGGCAAGAAATTTGACTGGCAAATTCTGTCGGCATACAAAGGCAAAACGCCGTTCTTTTTGAGCGGCGGCATCGCGCCGGAGGATGCCGAAGCCATTAGACAGTTGAATTTTCCGCAATTGTGTGCCGTTGATTTGAACAGCCGCTTTGAAACGGAGCCGGGGTTTAAAGATGTTGAGGCATTGAAACGATTTATACAGGGGCTTGCAATCGAAAAATAATTTGTACCTTTGCAGCAGAAAGTTTTGTGGGTTCAGAAAATATTGTTAATTCAACAAAATTTGATAGAATAAAAGAGGCGCTTATAATTTTGGGTTGTGAAGATGAATTAGCAATAAAATATTCTGAATAACGGATATATAAATAAAATGATTATTGGCAATAATACATACATAGCTTTTGACTTATTCTCCGGTGCAGGCGGATTAAGTCTTGGTGCTCAAAATGCAGGTTTTGAGATTGTTGTTGCTGTCGAACAGGATAAAGATGCCGCTCTCACATTCAAAAGAAATCACCCCAACTCAACCATAATAAACGATGATATAAGAAAAATTGATACACAGCAACTTAACAAACCATTTATTATCTTTGGAGGTCCGCCATGTCAAGGTTTTTCAACTTCAAACACTCAAACCCGAAACCTTGGTAATAAAAATAATTTTTTATTTGAAGAATTTGTCAGGTTTGTTAGGGAATTGTCTCCGGAGTGGCTTTTGTTTGAGAATGTCGAAGGCATAGTAAGTTTCAATAAAGGCAACACATTAAAACGGATAGAACAGTGTTTTGGAGAATTAGGCTATACTGTATCGTCAAAAGTAGTATGTGCTTCCGATTACGGCGTTCCACAAAACAGAAACCGATTTATTATGGTTGGTAACAAGTCCGGTATCTGTTTTGAATTTCCAAAAGCACAAAAAAAGAAAATATCGGTTGCAGAAGCCATTTCTGATTTGCCTGAATTAGAAAATGGACAATTATTAGAGGTTGGTACTTATAAAAAAGCAGAATCAACATACGCAAAAAAAATGCGTAAAGGGAGCAAAAAGCCTTTGCAGAATTTTGTGTCAAAAAATGAGAATTATGTAATTGAACGCTACTCATACATAGGACAGGGACAGAATTGGCGAGCAATTCCGCAACATTTAATGAGTAATTATAAAAACACAAATAATTGTCATAGTGGCATTTACAAACGTTTAGACCCCAATAAGCCTTCGGTTGTGATTTCCAATTACAGAAAAAATATGTTGATACACCCCTTTCAAAACAGAGGTTTGTCGGTAAGGGAAGCCGCAAGATTACAAAGTTTTCCGGATACTTTTATTTTTGAAGGGTCAATAATGAAAATCCAACAGCAAATAGGTAATGCAGTTCCGCCACTTATGGCAGAGGCAATTTTTAAGAAAATTTTAAGTTATGAATGAGCAAATACTGAAATATAAATTTGATGTGAGTGCCTATCGTCTTTTAGGACGAGAACTCATAACCGACAGAATTACCGCCCTTTTCGAGTTGGTAAAAAATTGCTACGATGCCAATTCCACCAAAGTCACTGTTGAATTTTTTGATGTAAATCCTCGTTCCGACAAAAGCAGAGTTGTAATAAAAGACAATGGTACAGGAATGACTTTTGCCGATGTTCGAGATAAATGGATGGTTATCGGCACAAGCAGCAAACGAAAATCCAATACGTCGCCTGCACCTTTCAATAGAAAAGTTACAGGGCGTAAAGGAGTTGGACGATTTGCGGTAGATAAATTGGGAGCAAAATTATTACTCAAAACAAGAAAAGCAAATGATAAACAAACACTTTGTTTAGAAACAGATTGGTCTGCGTATGAATTGGAAGAAAAAAATCAACTTAATTTATTTTCAAGTGTGGAGCAAAAACTTTTTACCGATATGGAAAACCGATATTGGTATGAAGATTCAAATGATAACGAACAGGGAACTGTTTTAGACATTACTTTTTTGAACGATGTTTGGAGTGAAAATGATATTACTCGTGCCTACAAAGAACTTTCAAAATTGATTATGCCTTCATTTACGCAAAAATACCCTTTTGAAATATATATCAATGCACCGCAATATCCTGAATATCAAAATAAAAAAGTTGAAAGTTTGGCTATTGCGGAGGCAACGTTAAAAATAGAATTGGGCTATAATATTGATAAACAGACACAAGAAACATTAGAAATCAAAAATAACAAACTGGTAAAAACAGACATTTCAACATTACCTTGCGGATTGTTGGGATTGCACATTTATTATTATGACCAGAAGGCAAAAATTCAGTTTAGAAAATTGACAGATGAAGGAATAGATGGAATCAAGGTATATCGAGACGGGATAATTGCGACACCTTTTGCAGAATATTATGCAGACAGAAATGAGCAGAAAGATTTATTAGGAATTGATAAACGGCGTTGGTCTGGTTTCTTTGACAAGATAGGCACAAGAGATTTATTCGGTTGGATTGATATTTCTGTCGAAAGAAATCCTTTAATCATTGATGCTACTAACCGGCAAGGTTTTGTGGATAATGAGGCGTGGCAGGAACTTAAAAAGTTTGTTATAAAGCAAATTTCAGAAATCGAAAAATTCCTGAAAGTAAAAAAAGATGATGTTCGCATAAAAACGGAAACTAAATTTACAGAGGCAAAGGAAGATATTAGTGCTTTGCGCAAAGAAATTAATTCAATAAAAGATATTCCGGAAATACCTGTACCTGTAAAAGAAAAACTGGAAGAATTAGAGAAAACCATACAAAAGACGCAAGGCTCTGTTAATAAAAGTTTTAAGGAATATCAAGAGTTAAAAGAGGAAAAAAAACAGCAGGAAAACTTGTTTTTCAGTTTAGTATCTTTACAAACATACGCAGGAATGTTATCACACATTACACGAACTTCATTGGGACAAATAAAGCGAGATGCAGAGTTCATACATAAATGGTTGCCTGACCCACAATTTAATGAAGAATACATTTTATTCTCAAATAACATATTTGACGAAATGAACAGATTGGATAAAGCTGTAGATTTTATGTTGAAGTATGCAAAAGACGACCAGTATTTTGAAGAAATTGACGTTAAACAAACTATCGATAGTTTATTTTCAAATATTTATTCCGATATATTTCAGAAAGAAAATATTGCCGCAATCGTTGAAGTGAATAAAGATTTGTCTTTGTATTATAATAAAAAATCTTTTGAAGATATTTTAGGCAACTTGATAAGCAATTCCATAAAAGCCCTGAATGCAAACAATGGCGATAAAATAATCAAATGCAGTACCATTGTTGAAAAAGAAAAACTTATTTTGTTTTTTTCGGATAGCGGTTGCGGTATTGCAGAAAAGGACAGGGATAAAATCTTTGATGTGTTTTTTACTACTACGGCAGAACTGGGAGGTGCTGGTTTAGGATTATTCATTGTAAAATCTCGTCTTAATGCAATAAAAGGGACAATAGAATTGGTTGAAAATGAATTAAAACCAACAGGAACAACATTTAAAATAGAACTACCGTTTAAGAAATAATAATATGGAAAAAAGAAATGTAACAATCCTTATGGTCGAAGACGACAGAAGAATGCAAAAAGACCCCTTTGTGATAGAAGCAAAGTTGATTTTTGAGAATGTTATTTTTAAGGAAAACACAAAAGACGCTTTGTCATTTGTAAAAGATAATTTAGACACAAAAATTATCATTCTTCTTGATTTGGCTTTTTCAAACAGTCAAATGGATGGTGTAAAATTTCTTGCCGATTTAAGAACTTTGTCTAAACTGATTCCTGTAATTATTTGGAGTGGGAAAGACAATATACAAGATGATGAATATCAAAAAATCATTAACGATACTGCATTTGCTTTTCTGAAAAAAAGTGCAAGTTCGGAAGAAATTATTACAACATTGAATAACGCTGTGTCTTATATGGACGGACAGGTTGATTCTGCTGTTGAAAGTTGGTTAGAAAATCATTCTGCAGAAGATAAGAACAAACCATTCTTAACTGTGGCTGATGGACATTCGTATTCTATGAATGATTTGCTTAAAGAGATAAGACAACAAACGGCATTTGGAGAATCTATCGCATTAGATATTAATAAATTAACGCTTGATTTGTTATTTAGAAATAAAGAAAAAATATGATAAAAACCATATTATTATATGACAATGAAGATGAACGATTGGGTGATTTCTTCTGCTTGTGCGCTAACAAATATCAGTATTTACATAATTCATATTTTAGTCAAAATGCAATTATTGAATACAAATCAAACAGTAGCAAAAATGAGATAGAGTTGTCAGTATCAAAATACAACAATAGCAATTTTCTTTTTATCAGTTACTTACACGGAGCAGATGATGCAATGTATATGTCAAATGAAATAATTATTTCAGATGAAAATGCGTACTTGTTTGCCAATGCGTTTTGTTTCACATTTTCGTGTTATTGTGGCAAACACTTAGCAACCAGATTATTAGATAATGGTGCTCGTGTTTTTTGGGGGTACATTGACAAAGCATATACGATTACCGATTATGAAGATGATTTTGCAGAATTAGCAATTTCGGGTTTGAATCATTTTTTACAAAATGTGTCGATTGAAAACGCCTATAACAAAGTCAAAAAAGAATATACAACAAAAATGGATGCTGTTTATCAAGAGAATTTTTTTGTTGCAGCGACTCTACTACATAATAGAGATTCGATGGTTGTTCTTGGCGATACAAATATTTCTATTGCAGATTTAATAACACAGGAATAGGTTTCGCCGCAACCTGACGACAAACAGACTTTTGATTTGATATTATTAATTTGGAGATTCGCAGAAAAAAACAGACTAAATTTATAAAACAATGAACAAGATAAACAACTTATTTCAAACAAAGCAGCAAGACATCCTGTCAATCTACTTCACAGCAGGCTACCCGCAATTGGAGGACACTGCCGTGATTATCAAGGGCTTGCAAGCCGCCGGCATTGATATGATTGAGGTGGGCATCCCCTTTTCCGACCCTATGGCGGACGGACCCGTGATTCAGGATAGCGGCTCGGTGGCTTTGCGCAATGGGATGACTTTGCAACTGCTTTTCAGTCAGCTGGTTGCAATTAAAAGCGAGGTGCACATCCCGCTCATTTTGATGGGCTATCTCAATTCGGTGATGCACTACGGGTTTGAGCGGTTTTGTCAAGACAGCGTGGCGGCGGGTGTGAACGGGATGATTATTCCCGATTTGCCGTTCAAAGATTATGTGGACACTTACAAGCCGATTGCCGACCGGTATGACCTGAAAATCATCATGCTCATCACGCCTGCAACGTCTGAGGAGCGCATTCGGCTGATTGACGCGCACACCGACGGCTTCATTTATATGGTGTCGGCGGCGAGCACGACGGGTGCGAAAAATGCGTTCGACACCCCCACCCTCGCCTATTTTCGCCGCATCAACGCGATGAATTTACGAAATCCGCGCCTCATCGGGTTCGGCATTTCCAACCGCGAAACGCTGCAAGCCGCCTTCGACAATGCCTCCGGTGCCATCATCGGCAGCCGGTTTATCACGCTGTTGAAGCAAGTTGGGGTGCAGGAGGCGGTAAAAACGATTGGGGAGTTGCGGGCATGAGCACATTTTGTCATACATTCCGCTGTTTTTTGTAGCCCATAGGAGAATTGAACTCCTCTTTCAAGAATGAGAATCTTGCGTCCTAACCTATAGACGAATGGGCCCTCTTGCATTCTTCGGTTGCGGGTGCAAAAGTAAGAATAAAATTTGAGTTGTGCAAGTTTTATTTTTGCTTACCTTTGCAACTTCTTAAAAAAAAAATTATTCAATGAACAAAAAACAATTCAACACACAGCGTGCGTTTCGATTCAGACGCTTCGCGCGGAAAGCCTACGCGGCTTTCAACAGTATGCACAAAGCCGTCAATATCGGCGTTGTGAGTGGTCTGGTGCTTAGTATGGCACACACGACAAGTACGTCGGCACAGGTGCAGACGATGGTAACAAATGATGCGATTGGCGATGACACACCGCTCGACGAAGTGGTTGTCACGTCCTCCAAAGCCGAATTGACGCTCAATCAGACGGCTAAAATCGTGACGGTCATCACCCGCGAAGAAATTGCGCGACAGCCCGCCGCGAGCATTCCCGATTTGCTGAAAAACATTGTTGGCGTGGATGTCCGCCAGCGTGGTGCAAACGGCGTTCAAACAGACATCTCGCTGCGCGGCGGCACGTTCGACCAGGCAGCCATCCTCCTAAACGGTGCCAATCTCACCAACCCTCACACAGGACACTACTCCTTCGACCTTCCGGTCAATCTCTCCGACATCGACCACATTGAAATCATTCAAGGACCCACTTCGCTGCTCTATGGCGCAGGTGCATTTTCGGGCGGTATCAATATTGTTACTAAAAAAGATTCCAAAACCGGCGCATTTTTGAAAACCGAAGGCGGTATGCACAATACATTTGGCGCGGAAGGGCGTGCCTCTGTTTGTCATCACAGTGTTTCAATTGGGTATAACCGCTCCGACGGCTACATCCCCAACAGCGATTATCAAATCATCAATGCGCTGTGGCAGAGCAATTTCCGCGTGGACAATTCCAAACTCGACATTCAATTGGGCATCAACGACAAAGCCTACGGTGCCAACACGTTTTATTCGGCTGCCTATCCCAACCAATTCGATGACACGCGCAGTATTTTTGCCGCTATTCGGGGCGAATCGGGCACCCAATTGAAATTTATCCCGCAAATTTATTGGAATCGCCACTACGATGTTTTTCAATTAGTTAAGGGAGATGAATCCAAATATCCGTACAATCACCATCAAAGCGATGTGTTCGGTATCAACCTCAACACGCAATATAAATGGGCGGGCGGGATTACCAACTTCGGCGGCGAAATTCGCAACGAGGGCATTTTCAGCACCAATTTGGGCGTCCCCATGCGCGAACCAATCGCGCAATACAAAAAATCGGACAACCGCACGAATATCAGCTATTTTATCGAACACAACTATCTCTATCAAGGTTTCACGCTGGGCGTGGGCGCGCTCGCCAATTACAACACCGCGTATGCCAACGATATGAATTTATATCCGAGCATCAACGCAGCCTATTGGTTTTCAGGCAGTTGGAAAGTGTTTGCCTCGTGGAACAATGCCACGCGCCTGCCCACTTTCACCGATTTGTATTACGTTGCGCCCGAACAGGAAGGGCAGCCCGATTTGAAACCCGAAAAATCGGAGTCGTTTGAACTCGGCATTAAATACAGCAGCAAATTTCTTTCCGTCACGGCGAATGGCTTTTACGAAAAAGGCAGAGAGTTGATTGACTGGGTCAAAGAAAATGCGAATGATACTAAATGGAAAGCCGCTAACCTCACATCGGTGGATAAAACCGGCTTTGAAACGAACGTTGCATTAGCATTTCAAGAACTGGTTCCGCAACTTTCCACCACGCGCTTGAATTTGGGCTATCTGTTTCTCAATCAAACACATAATACGGGCAATTTGATTTCCAAATATGTGTTGGAGAATTTGCGCCACAAGTTTACTGCCGGACTGGCTCACCCGATTTATAAAGGCTTAACGGCTGATTGGCAATTCCGCCGGCAACAACGCGAAGGCAATTATCCGTCCGTTGCCCTGTTGGATTTGAAACTCAATTGGAAACAGGGCGGTTGGAATGTCTATCTGACGGCAAATAATTTATTTGATGCCGGTTATTACGACCTTTTGAATATTCCACAGCCGGGTGTTTGGGTGATGGGGGGCGTTAGTTATGAGTTATGAGTTATGAGTTTGTTTGTTATAACCGCACCACTTCGGCAGTTGTGCCTTTGTATTGGTCCATTGCTCTGCCGAGTTCTGCGCCTATGAAAGTGGGGTCGCAGACGATGAATTTTTTGCCGGAGACGGTCAGGTAGTCGCCTTGCACGTTGTCGTGAAATTGCACTGCCGTTGCCAAATGTCCCGGATAGTGCAGCAAAACGACCTCCAAATGCAGCAAATCGCGCACGAGGGCGGCAAACAAGATGGAGCGGTCTTCGCAATCGCTGTAGGGGTAAAAAAATGTTTCGTCGGCAAACAGTGCGCGCTCGTAGCCAAACTGGTCGCCATCGGTTTTGTACTCAAATGCCGTTTGCACGAAGTTGAGCAGGATGTTGGCGGCTTCCGTTTCACTTTTGCCTGCGATTTTTGCTTTTAATGTGGGGTACAAAGCCTGTTTGACCTGTTCGCTCAGCGAAGCCTGCGCATAGAGGTTCCATTCGTTGCTCACGGGATAATTGTTGTAAAAATCAATGAGATTTTTGTTCGTGGAAACTTTTGCTTTCACATCGGGATAACGCTGCGAGGCAAATGTTTTGACAGGCGTGGTAGCCGACGGCAAATGCGGCGGCAACACTTTCAGCGATGCCTGTTGCTCTTTCGGAAACTCGTGGTTGAGCATCTGAAACTGTTGCCCTTTGAGCGATTTGTCCATTATGTAGTATTTCATCCCATTGATTGGGATGTAACTGTACTGATACATAGTCTGTTGAAACGGCACGAGCAGCACCAGTTTATTTTCGGCACGGGCAATGCGCACCTTGTAGCCCGACTGCGTGAGAATGTACATCTGCAACACAACAGCCTCATTGCACGGTCTGCCCCAAAACTTCTCCGACAGCGTTTTAAGCATCTCCATATAGCCCCAATCGCTGAGGTTGAGTTCCGAACGCAGCGTCAGGCAGTCGTTCAACATATCATTGTAGCGACTATTCGACAGGGCTGTCCACGCATCAGCCACGCTATTTTCCGAAGCATCGCGTAGCGAAAAGCGGTGCGAAGCATCCAAAGTCACCTTGTTATTGGTGCCGTAATAGGCGAAAGCAAACTGCGGCTTGGCAGGTGTCGGTGCAGGGGTTGGCGAAATCGGTGCCACAGGCTGCGGCTGCACCACCGGCACATCAGGCTCCGGCTTAATTTCCTTAAACGGAATAGGCTCGGCAACCGGCACTTTTTCCGGCTCTACCTTAGGCGGAGCCACCGGCTTCGGCTCTTTCGGAACAGGAATGCCCTGCGAAGCCCGAAAACTCTCCCAAGCCTTGCGCACATAGTCGGCATACTCGGCATTGACTTTGGCGCGATAGTCATCAAACTCCTTCTTTTTCGCTATTGAGTAGTCGGTGAACTCTTTTTGCTGCTGCGCTTTCCACTTGTCAAAATCGGTTTGAGCATGGAGGGGCGCAAATGTGCACATATATAGCAGTGCAATTAAAATTTGTTTTCTTTTTGTCTTCATATTGCTGATGATTACGGCGACAAAGATACGAAAAATAGTTATGAGTTATGAGTTATGAGTTATGAGGTTTTTTTTCAATACTCCCACAGCGGCTCAGGCTTCTCGGGCGGTGTCATCAACTCACCAAAGCCGAAAGCATACGCTATTTTGATGCCTACTGCATGGTTTATATCTATATATGCGGCGGTGTAGAAGCGATTGTTCCATTTGAAACCTGCTTCTGCTGTGGGGGTGATGAGGTGCGTTAGGGTTAATTTTTCGGTGGTGCGCACGTCATACACTGTTTCAAAGCCGTGTTGGGGAGCGTTAGTGATGGTTTCTTTGAAGTCTTCGGAATAGCCGGAGGTCGTCCGTGTGCCGATGGTTTGCTCACAGGTGGCGGAGAGGGGGATGCCGTATTTGCCTCCTGCGGCTATGTAGATGTAGTTTTTGGAGCTGATGGGGATTTGCAGATGCAGCTTGATGGGCAGTTGCAGGAAAGTGGCGGTTTGGGTTTCTTTGATGTTCTCGTATTGTGTGCGAAAGAAGAAATTGCCGGTTAAGCCTGCGGGCGTTTCGATGAGCGTTTCGGTGTTGACGGTGTTTGGTGAGGTGATGGCGTTGTTGTACATCGCCACCTCTGCGCCTGCGGAAAAGCCAAAATAGCGTGAGAAGAAGTAGGCATATTCAATGCCCGCTTTGCCGCCGAAGCCGCCTTTGGAGTTGGCTATTTCGGATGCCAGTGCTTCCGAGCTGAATTGGAATGCGGATATGCCACCGGCAGCGTGGATGCGCCATTCGTTGCAGTATTGCGTTTGAGCGGCTATGCCGGTGATTTGCAATACCAAAATCATTGTTGTTGTTATCTTTTTCATACGCTTTTCTTCTTTTTTGTCATTTTTTTATCACCATTTTTTATCACCATTTTTTTCGTCATCATCATTTCATATCATCATTTCATCATCATATCATCATCATCATATCATCATCATCATTTTTTTATCATCATCATATCCCCCAAGGCGTTGCCATTGGGCTGGCATATATAAGGCTTTCAGCCTTGTTCGCCCCCTTTGGGGGCGCATGTTTATCGCCAATTTTTATTCATCACATTTCTAGGCTGAAAGCCTTATATATCCCAGCCCAACGCATCACGTTGGGTAAATTGTTCCATATTCGTCATCCTACGCCCTGAAAGGGCAATATATTATCATCGTAATTTTTAATTCTTAATTATTTTCTTCATCTTTTCATTGACTCTCATGAGGTATGTGCCGCGCTGCAAACGCGACAGGTCGATATTGCACGCTTTGTTTTGCTCTGCCGTTGTTTGGTGCACCATTTGACCGCTGATGTCGAACAACATTATCTTGTCGCCTGCTTGCAGCGTTTCGTCCTCTACTGTGAGCTGCCCTTCAGTGGGGTTGGGGTAGGTTCGGAGGGGGGCGGTGCCTGCGGTCATTCTTATGGGGCAGGATTGGAGGTGTTCGCCTTGGGTGGTGGTCAGGAGCACCAGAAATTCGTCGTTGGCTTCAAATGTGCGGCTGTCGAATGAGAGGCTGCCGGAGGTTTCGCCTTGTATGTCGATGCCGTTTTTTTGCCATTGGTATGCCGTGAATGTGTAGCCGCCGTTGGTGGATGAGTTGTTGTTTACCAGCAGCACATCGTCCCACACCTTTGCGATGATGTCGGGCAGGCAGGTTGTCAATCGGAATCTTACTGCAAGGCTGTGATTTCGGGTTACATTCGTAAAGGTGTAACTGCCTGTTGCAACGGCTGCGGCATTGTCCTCATCATCCACCAATACCTGATAAATGGCATAGCCGCTGTTGGGCGTGATGTGGAACGTGGTGTTGGTGCCTGCGTTTACCGTCACTTCGCCGTTGGGCGAAATGCTGCCGCCGGTGTTTGCCGATGCTGTGATGGTGTATTTTGCATCCTCCTCAAAATTTGCTGTTAGATAGCCCGTTGCACCGTTTACTGTGAATGATGTGATGGCGGTGCTATTGCCCGCTAATGTCCATTTTACGAAGTGATAGCCTGTGGCTGCTGTGGGCGTGAAATGGTCTGAAATTAGATAGGTGCCATTTGTTAGGGTTTGTGAACTTGGCGATACTGTTCCCATTGCTGTGTTGTTGCTGGTGGCATTGACGGTGTAGGTTGTTTGTGTCGCTCGTGCTTGCAATGTCCTTGCAGCGTTTACAGTGAAACTATACGATTGAACGCTTGATACTTTTGTGGAGTTTTCATACCAGCCGTCAAAAGTGTAACCATTTTGCACGGTGCAATTAACTGTTGCGGTGGCACCTGAATTGTAAGTGTTTGAACCCGTTGCTGTTAATATTCCTGCTCCTGCTGTGGCTGTGATGGTGTAGGTGGTAGCTGTTGCAGTAAAACTTACGTCATCTATAGCAATCGGCGGTTGAGTGCCAGCACTACGGTCATTGCGCCAGCTAAACACTATCCGTTTAGTGCCGGTATAAGACGACAAGTCAATGGTTGCTTGTTGCCAAGAACTACTGCCATAATATGTTCCTAATAAACTGCCGGATAAACTACTCCCCGCAACCAGCGTAGTCGTTGTTTCAACTAAATAAACCTTCAAATCATCGTATCCGTTTTCTCCCTGTCCTTTCCAATAAAAGGAAAAACTGCTATTGCTTCCCAACGTAATATCTCGATAGAGATGTACCACGCTCGGAGATGTAATTGAATAAGCATTTGAACTTCCATTCTCGGATATATAAGCAGATTTGCTGCCGTCATAAGCGGTTGCGCTACCGATGACCCATTTATTGGTCTGGCTACCATTTACCAATGTCCATGCAGAAGTTGTTCCCTCAAAGTCTTCAAAGAAATCTCCAAAGGAACTCGTCTGCTGACTGAATGACACCGAAATTGTGTGATTGGCAGATACATTCGTGAAAGTATAGCTCCCTGCTGATGCCGCGGCGGTATTGTTCACGCCGTCCACTAATACTTGGTTAATTTCATAGCCGCTATTTGCCGTAAATGTAAATGTTTTGCTGCCGCCGGATGTCACCGTTTGAGTGCCGCTTGGCGAAATACTGCCGTTCGCACCCGCTGATGCTGTAATGGTGTATTGCATCGGTGCATCTGCCTCAAAATTTGCTGTTAAATTGACGGTTGCGCCGCTTACTGTGAATGATGTAATTGCTGTGCTGCTGCTCGCTAATGTCCATTTCACGAAGTGATAGCCTGTGGCTGCGGTAGGGGTGAAATGGTCGGCAATTAGGTAGGTACCATTTGTTAGGGTTTGTGAAGTTGGCGATACTGTTCCCATCGTTGTGCTGTTGCTGGTGGCATTGACAGTGTAGGGTGTTTGTGTCGCTTGTGCTTGCAATGTTCTTGCGGCAGTTACAGTGAAACTAATCGATTGCAGACTTGATATTTTTGTAGAACCTTCATACCAGCCATCAAAAGTGTAACCGCTCTGCACTGTGCAATTAACCGTGGCGGTAGCACCGGAATTGTAAGAGCCGGCACCTGTTGTAGCGGAAATGCCTGTGCCTGATTGAGTTGTGATAGTATAGGTTTGGATTTGTTCTTGCTGATTTTTGAAAATTGGCAAACCTTGATTGACAGAACTACTACTCGTCATTTTCCAAACGGTATTAAAATCCCAAACCAAATTATCTTCAATCCACGATTGTGATTGAAAATTAGATAAAACATCTCCATATCCGTCTTTCCCATAAACATCCATACTACTTACCGTTGAACTATTGATAGTCGTTGTTGATAACGCATAACAGTTATTGACTGTGTTTTTTAGCCCAACTATTCTGCCTGCATAATTGGCTGTTATGGTTGAATTTGCCGTAAAACAACTACTGATAGAGCCTCCTGAGCCACAAATACCTCCTGCATAAAAATAATAATAATAATCACTGGAAGATGAAACATTACCTAAATTATAGCAGTTAGAAATTATGCCATCATAACCACAAATACCGCCTGCATAAGATCCGGAAGATGAAACATTACCTAAATTATAGCAATTTGAAATGGTAGTTGAATTGTCAACGCAGCCACAAATGCCACCAGCAGAAGCATAAGATGACGATGAAGATGCTGCTACAGTTGCCGAATTATAACAATAACTGATTGTAGAAAGTGTTGCATATCCACAAATACCACCAGCGTAATTAGTACTTGTTGCAGAAACAGTTCCTTTCACGCCTAAATTTTGAACGGTTGCACCGGATAGATACCCAAACACACCGAAAGCGTTGTTTACTTCAATTTCATGTCCCCCTCCGTCAAATGTCCCCTGAAATGATTTACCATACTCGTAGTTGCCAACCGAAGTCGTTAGCAAACTTGGGCCAGTGAGGTCGTTTGTCAATAGAAAGTAGTAGCCATAATAAGTTGTGCCTCCATAAACTGCACTTGACAGAGCAACCATATCTGCTTTGGTGGAAATCATATAGGGCGAGGCTTGCGTGCCGGAGCCATTAAATGTAGGAGTTGCCATTGGAGG
>BBRT01000224.1 GCA_001417715.1 Candidatus Symbiothrix dinenymphae | reverse complement strand
TTTACGCCCCCGAACGACCTTTTTTTGTTTATTACCAATGACTTGTTCACAATTGGCGCATCGGTAAAAAATTTGGCCAAAAAAATGTTTGCTTTACCAAAAATGGAATTTACGGCCGGAGTTATTTGGTCCGGAACTTTTTTTAAAATAAATGAAAAAAAAAAAATCCAACATTTGCTTTGCACCCCATTTAATTTTTGTACTTTTGTCGCCACTAATAAATACAAATGTGATGGCAATACACGTAAAAGAAATTCGCGACAAGGAGGACTTGAGGGCGTTCGTCAAGTTCAATATCGACCTCTATGAGGGTAATCCTTATCATGTTCCGGGCTTGATTGATGACGAAATGATGACGTTGGACAAACTTCGAAATCCGGCGTTCGACTTTTGCGAGTCAATCTATTTTTTGGCTTACGACGGCTGCAAAATTGTGGGGCGCATCGCCGGCATCATCAATCACCGTGCCAATGAAACGTGGAAACAGCGCTATGCCCGCTTCGGGTTTGTCGATTTTGTTGACGACGAGGCTGTGTCAAAGGCTCTGTTTGAGGCGGTTGAGACATGGGCAATTTCCAAAGGAATGAACGGCATACAAGGTCCGCTGGGCTTCACCGACCTCGACCATGAGGGGTTGTTGGTGTGGGGATTCGACCGCGTGGGCACGATGGCAACGGCTTACAGTTTCCCCTATTATATGGAGCATCTGGCGAAACTCGGTTATGCCAAAGACCAGG
>BBRT01000223.1 GCA_001417715.1 Candidatus Symbiothrix dinenymphae | reverse complement strand
CCGGAAATAAAGACTATTGGGCGAAGTGGGACGCAATCACCTACAACATCACCTACGACCTGAATGATACCCAATCCCGTCCCGCCACGAATAGCAATCCGGCGACCTACACGGTAGAGATTTTACCCTTAGCACTTGCCAAGGCAACGAGGGATGGTTACGATATGGACTGGTATGCTGATGTTGCGTATGTCACGAAAGTTGGTTCCCTTACCCAATGTGCTGATACCGCTTTGTGGGCGAAGTGGACACCCATAGTTTACGACATCATCTATAACCAAAACGGAGGCAGTGGAGCCACCAATGGGCAGTATAATATTGATTCGCTGACAATCACCTTGCCCGCCGCAGCCAAAATGCACAAGGCTGGCTACACCTTTGGCGGTTGGTATGACAATGCAACACTGACAGGAGCTGCCGTCACCACCATCCCCGCAGGAAGCACCGGAAATAAAGACTATTGGGCGAAGTGGGACGCAATCACCTACCACATCACCTACGACCTGAATGATACCCAATCCCGTCCCGCCACAAATAGCAATCCGGCGACCTATACGGTAGAGATTTTACCTTTAGCACTTGCCAAGGCAACGAGGGATGGTTACGATATGGATTGGTATGCTGATGTTGCGTATGTCACTAAAGTTGGTTCCCTTACCCAATGTGCTGATACCGCTTTGTGGGCGAAGTGGACACCATTAGTTTACGACATCATCTATCATCAAAACGGGGGCAGTGGAGCCACCAATGGGCAGTATAATATTGATTCGCTGACAATCACCTTGCCCACCGCAGCCAAGATGCAAAAGGCAGGCTACACTTTTGGCGGTTGGTATGACAATGTAGCATTGACAGGAGTTGCCGTCACCACCATTCCCGCAGGAAGCACCGGAAATAAAGACTATTGGGCGAAGTGGGACGCAATCACCTACAACATCACCTACGACCTGAATGATACCCAATCCCGTCCCGCCACAAATAGCAATCCGGCGACCTACACGGTAGAGATTTTACCTTTAGCACTTGCCAAGGCAACGAGGGATGGTTACGATATGGATTGGTATGCTGATGCTGCGTATGTCACGAAAGTTGGTTCCCTTACCCAATGTGCTGATACCGCTTTGTGGGCGAAGTGGACACCATTAGTTTACGACATCATCTATCATCAAAACGGGGGCAGTGGAGCCACCAATGGGCATTATAACATTGATTCGCTGACAATCACCTTGCCCACCGCAGCCAAGATGCACAAGGCAGGCTACACTTTTGGCGGCTGGTATGACAATGTAGCATTGACAGGAGATGCCGTCACCACCATTCCCGCAGGAAGCACCGGAAATAAAGACTATTGGGCGAAGTGGGAAGCAAAAACCTACAACATCACCTACAACCTGAACGCCACTCTTGCCCGTCCCGCCACAAATAGCAACCCGGCGACCTACACGGTAGAGATTTTACCCTTAATACTTGACAAGGCAACGAGAACAGGCTACGACATGGATTGGTATGCTGATGCTGCGTATGTCACGAAAGTTGGTTCCCTCACCCAATGTGCTGATACCGCGTTGTGGGCGAAGTGGACACCATTAGTTTACGACATCATCTATCATCAAAACGGGGGCAGTGGAGCCACCAATGGGCATTATAACATTGATTCGCTGACAATCACTTTGCCCTCCGCAGCCAAGATGCAAAAGGCAGGCTACACTTTTGGCGGCTGGTATGACAATGTAGCATTGACAGGAGATGCCGTCACCACCGTCCCCGCAGGAAGCACCGAAAACAAAGACTATTGGGCGAAGTGGGACGCAATCACCTACAACATCACCTATCATGTGAACGGCGATGATATTACCAAATACGATACCTACACCATTGAAACACCGGACAAAGATTTGCCCACCACCTACACAAAGATAGGCTACGAGTTTGTCGGCTGGTTTGCCAATTCCGGACTGACAGGGACTCCAATCGCCAAAATTTTCATCGGCACGAGCGGCGACAAAGAGTATTGGGCAAAGTGGAGTTTGAAATCCTACCGCATCACCTACCACCTGAACGGCGGTATCGGACCTGCTTATGACACCTACACCTACGAAACCCCCAATAAGACCTTGCCCACCCCGACATACACCGGCAGAAACTTTAAGGGTTGGTTTACCAATGAAGATTTGACAGGGTCGGCCATCACCACCATATTCCAACACAGCACCGGCGATACTGCGGTGTGGGCAGAATGGGATGCTACAAAATACGAAATCACGTTCAGAGCCAATAACAATAGCCTCGAACTGAAATCGCTAACTAAAGAATATGACGAATCGATACTTTTTGCAAAGTCCGAAAAAGTGGCTGCCGACTACGATTTTACGGTGCCTGAGGGCAAAAGACTTGTTGCATGGACAACAAATGAGGACGGCAGCGGCACAAGTTATCCGCCGGGATACACCTATTACGAGAGCGAGAACCTTACCGTGTATGCTCAGTGGGATATAATCCCTTATACCATCACGTTTGAAGCCAATAATGGTAGCGGCAATTCCACAACGCGGCAAAAAGCGCATGGCGACAGGATGGTATTGCCCACTGCCAATGATTGTCCTTTCACAACTTCGGGTAAGGAATTTATTGGATGGTCTGAATATGAGTACCCCACTGAAACTCAGCTCCCCGTAACTGCATATAGCGGAGATGCGGACAAGACATTCTATGCTCTCTGGAAAACAACTACCAACACAGTGACCTATTATTCCTACGATAGCGAAAAAGACGAGATGGAGACTCAAAGTGTGAGCAAAAATCTGGGGATACAACTCACGTTGATAAGCAGCCACACGAAGCCTTTCCCATTCACAGTGCCGACGGGAAAATATTTTGCAGGCTGGGCTGTGGGCGACCCCTACGCCGAGCCGGTGTATGCAACCGGCTCGAGCAGCTCGCTCGTTTATACCGAAGAGGCGGATATGGTGTTGTATGCAGTCTATAGCGATGTGGTGATACAAGCCGAATATACCATCACGTTTGATGCCAACGGCGGCAGTCTTCCCGCAGGGAAAGCGATGGACCCACAGATAAAAACAAACGGCGTTCCTCAGTTTTTAAAGAAGAACCTTTTTGTGGCACCTGCCGGTTCCGGCAAGGAGTTTGTCGGGTGGACAACCAATACAGCCAATGGCGCAGTCGTTTATGAAGATGAGGACGAATATGCAGAAAATGCCGATAAAGCATTGTTTGCCGTCTGGGCAATCCCTTCGCCGCGCATTATCAGCTTCAACGGCAATGGAGGCACACTCCCGGAAGGAAAAACGATGGATGCACGGACTAAAACAAATGGAATAAATTTGGTTTTGCCCAAGAACAAGTTTGTTGCCGTCGGCAAACTATTTGCAGGCTGGTCAACATACAAGGGTGGCGAAGTGGAGTATCTCGATGGAGCCACCTATGCAGACGATAGGTCCAATGTCACACTGTGGGCGCAGTGGGACGACAGCACCTACACGGTTACGTTCAACGCCAACGGCGGAGGCGGCACCATGGCACCCCAAACGAAAATGTATGATGAGCCGTTACGTCTAACAAACAATACGTTCACGGCTCCGGATGCAGTGCAAGAATTTAGAGGCTGGGCGAAGAATAACCCCAAAGGAGAAATCGTTTATGCACCCGAAGGTGCGATATACACCGACAATGCGAGTGTAACCTTGTTTGCAAAATGGGTAACACCGGTGACAGGCGTAACGCTTGACCCCAAAGAACTCTCGCTCATCATTGGAGGCTCCTCACCGAAGTTGACCGACACCCTGACAGCTATCCTGACCCCCACCAATGCTATATCTGACTTTTCATGGAAGATAGGCAACACCAATGTAGCCGCAATAGACGGCGGCATAATCACGGCAACGGGAGTGGGCAAAACCACCGTAACGGTAACCTCCAAAGAGGGTAACAAAACAGCGACCGCCGAAGTGACTGTCACTGAACGCTGGACGTTAGGCAATATTGATGCCGAAACAGACGGCGAAACGCTCACCATCAGCGGCTCCGGTGCCATGCCGGATTGGGCAGAATATGTATCAGCCGCACCGTGGATGAGATACAACGACATCATCACCACAGTAGTGGTCGAAAACGGAGTAACCACGATAGGAAACAATGCGTTTAACGATTTGTATAATTGTAGTTCCATTAGATTGCCGGAAACGCTGACACAGATTGGCAGTCAAGCGTTTAAAAATTGCAGCAGCCTCTCAAGCATCACCATTTACGGCAACGTGACGGATATAGGAACCGGAGCCTTTGTGGGCTGCAGCGGACTAACCTCTGTGGTCAATTATAGAACGCAACCGCAACCGATACTCGGCAAATATATCTTCGACTCGAACACCTATAGAAATGCCTCCCTCAGCGTGCTCGAAGGAGCAAAATCCTTGTATGCCAGTGTCTATGACTGGTGCAGGTTTTCAGCTATTCAGGAGGGGGTATGCCTGGTAGACTTCAATTCGCAGGGCGGTAGTGCCGTGGCACAGCAAGTGATTGTGACGGGCAGCAAATTAGCGGAGTTCACCGCCCCCACCCGCACAGGCTATCGCTTCGACGGCTGGTATCAGGATGCAGCCTGTACCAAAGCCAAACTTTGGAGCCTTACGAGCAATGTTACATCCAACCTTACGCTGTATGCCAAATGGGTGAAGGTCTTGATGGTAACGTTCCATTCGCAAGATGGCAGTTATGTGGAAGCACAGGAGGTGGAGTCGAACAGCACCATAAACTTCTCTACCAATCCGGTTCGCGAAGGCTACATCTTTGACGGCTGGTATCGGGATGCCGACTGCACCGATAAGTGGTTTAACACCGATTATGTGGGCAAAGACGATATCCACCTCTACGCGAAGTGGCAATTGGCACCGCCCACAACCACCACAACCGCCATAGAGGTCATGGAAGATGCGCACCGGCCGCTGCACGCATACCCCAACCCCACCACCGGCGAGCTAAATATAGAAAACGCCAAAGGTGCAGAAGTAAGCCTCTACAACATGAACGGCATACTGCAACTCCGCACCCACGAAAGCCGCATAAACATAGAAACCTACCCGGCAGGTGTCTATTTCCTGCGAACAGAGGCAGAAAGTGTGAAGGTGGTGAAGAAATGAAAAAACTGTTTAGACAACTCATAACTCATAACTATTTCGTATCTTTGCAGCCGAAATTTATTGATTTAATTTATGGAAATAGCTGTACTGCTGCTTCTTATATTGCTTAATGGTTTTTTTTCGATGTCGGAAATAGCCATGATTTCGGCGCGAAAGTCGAGCCTCAAGGCGGAGGCTCTGCACGGGAGTAAATCGGCGCGTGCTGCTTTGGGTATGGCAGAGCATCCCGAAAATTTTCTATCGACCATTCAAATTTTCATCACGCTGATTGATATTTTGACGGGGTTGTTTGCCGGTGAGATGTGGGCGCGAAGCCTCAGCCCGATTTTGGAAAGGTGGGGAGTATCGCCCGAATATTCCGTTTCAGTGGCTCACGTGACCATTGTGGTGGTAGTAACATACCTCTCCATCGTGTTTGGCGAACTTGTGCCGAAGCGCATCGGGATGAGCTACGCTGAGAGTATCTCGAAATTTATTTCTGCCCCGATGAATTTTTTGACGTTTATCATCAAGCCGTTCATCGTGCTGTTGTCGCACAGTGCCGGCGGCATGATACGCTTGCTGGGCATCAAAGACGAGGGCAGCCGCGTGACGGAAGACGAAATCAAGTCGATGATTCGCGAAGGCACGGAAGACGGCGAGGTGCAACAGGTGGAACAGGACATCATGGAGCGCGTGTTTTCGCTCGGCGACCGCGACCTGGAGTCCATCATGACTCCCCGTATGGACATCGAATGGATTGATACCGGTATGTCGAAAGAGGAAATCAAAGAGCTGATTTCGACCAACCCTTACAGCAAATATCCGGTCGGCAAAGAGGACTTAGACCATGTGGAAGGCATGGTTTATATCAAAGATATTTTTACGCACATCGACCTGCCCGATTTCGATATTCACAACCAGATGCGCCCCGCACAGTATTTTTACGAGAGTATGGAGGTGTATTCGGCGTTGGAACAGATGAAAATCTCGCACGACCATTCCGCGCTCATCATCGACGAATTTGGCGTAGTGCAAGGCATGGTAACGCTCAAAGACATCATGGAGGCAATAGTAGGCGAAATTCCCGAACCGCACGAAGACCCGGAAATAATAGCCCGCGCCGATGGCACCTACCTCGTGGAAGGGCAATGCTCGTTCTACAACTTCCTGAGCTACTTTAAGTTAGGCGACCTCTACCCCGACAACGAACACAACACCCTCGGCGGACTCATCATGGAAGAACTCGGTCACATCCCCCAAACCGCCGAATGCCTCGAATGGAAAGATTTTAGCCTCGAAATAGTGGATATGGACGGCGCAAGGATTGATAAAGTGCTGGTGAAGAAAAATGCGGCTGAGTTGTGATTGTTCAGACAATAAATATACCTATCTTTGTAGCCTAAATCTCACAAAAGATGGAAGCAAAAAAATTTAAACGCTTGCCTTACGGTAGCAGTAATTACAAGAGCATACGGACTCAAAACTATGCCTACGTGGATAAAACCATGTATATTGAGATGTTGGAAAACGAAACAAATCCCAATCTGTTTTTCATCCGCCCGCGCAAGTTCGGCAAAAGCCTGTTCTTTATGACCTTGTCGTGCTATTACGACATAAATGAGGCGGAAAATTTTGAGCAATTGTTTGGCGACCTCTACATCGGCAAACATCCGACACCTGAAAAGAATTCTTATGCCGTGTTGCGGTTCGATTTTTCGGGAATGGACACTTCAAGCGAGGAAGGATTCAAACATTCTTTCAACAACAACGTTCAAACATCTGTGCGGCAATTTTTTCGGAACTATCAATATGTTTTTTCGGAAGCAGAATATTATCTTGAGCAGATGAAGAAAGAAACTTTAGGTATCATGTCAATGGATTTAGTGTTTAATGCGGCTGAAACCGACAATGTGAAAATTTATTTCATCATCGACGAATACGACCATTTTGCCAACGACCTCATTGCGATGGGCAACCGCTTGGGCACGGATTTTTACAAAACAATGGTGTCAGCCAACGGGTTGGTACGCGATTTCTATGAACGAATAAAAAACTCCACAAAGTTTGTTTCCAGCCGCACATTCATCACAGGCATTTCGCCGGTGATGCTTGACGACCTCACCAGCGGGTATAATATCTCCACCAACCTCACGCTGCACGAAGAATACAACGAAATGATGGGTTTCACGCAAAACGAAGTAGATTGGTTGATGCAAGAAACCGGTGTCAATCCGGCATTTATTACTATTGATATGACCGCCTATTACGATGGCTATCTGTTTAATAAAGACGGGGCAAACAGGGTGTATAATCCGGCAATGGTGCTCTATTTCTTTGAGCAAATATTGCGGCAACATAAACCGCCCATGAGCATCATTGATGAAAATCTGAAAACGGATTACGGACGCTTGAAAAAGCTCACTCAGAATGATAGCAATCGTGCTACCGTGATTCAAATCATCAAAGAAGATGGAATTATAGCGGAAGTGCTGAAAAAATTTTCGGTAGATACGCTGAACGATACCGATTATTTCATTTCCCTGCTGTTCTATATGGGTTTGCTTACCATCAAAGAACCGGTAATGGGTAAGATGCGGTTGGGTATTCCCAATTATTCCATCCGCACTTTATATTGGGAGTATGTGATGAAATTTGTGCGCGAGCAATCGCCCGCCATGACTATTGAAACGCGCCCCCTCGACGAAGCCATCACCGCATTGGCAATGGAAGGCGACTTGGAACGGTTTATCGCCTACGTTTCGGAGCACGCATTCAGCAAATTATCCGACCATGATTTGCAACATTTCGATGAGAAATACATCAAAATCCTGTTGCTGGCATATCTGCTTATGAGCCGTATTTACGTCCCGATGAGCGAATATGAAGCCGTACCGGGCAGGGCAGATATCTATTTGCAACGCAGCCCGCAGTTGCCAGAAATAAAATACGAATGGATATTCGAGTTGAAATACTGCAAAACGAATGCAAGCGAAGCGGAAATCATCAGCCAACAGAAGACGGGCGAGGAACAGATAAAACAATACCTCAGTGCGCACCGCTTGAGCAACCGCCCCGACCTGAAAGCCGCCGTCATCGTATTCATCGGCAAAAATAAATACAGATTGTCTGAACTTTGATTTTCGGGGTTCAGACAGCCTCCCCAAACAGCGTAGCCGCCGAAGCATCCACAATCACCACCGGCACCAAATCGCCCACGCGGTGGTTGCCTTTGTCAAAAATCACCACCTTGTTTTGCGAGGTTCGTCCAAAAAGTTTTTCGCGCGAACGTTTGGAAAAGCCTTCTACCAGCACTTCAAACTGCTTTCCGATGTCTGCTCTGTTGCGCATCAGCGATGATTGCAACTGTTGGGCGATGATTTCGTTGAGGCGGCGAATTTTCACGTCTTCCGGCACATCGTCCGGCAGATGCTTGGAGGCGTAGGTGCCGGGGCGTTCCGAATATTTGAACATGAAAGCGGCATCGAAGTTCACCTCGCGCATCAGGGAGAGCGTTTCTTGGTGGTCGTCTTCCGTTTCGGAGTGGAAGCCGCAAAACAAATCGGTTGAAATGGCGGCATCCGGCAGAATGCGGCGGATGCTCGCAATGCGGTCGAGATACCACTCTCGCGTGTATTTTCGGTTCATCGCTTTCAAAATCTTGTCGCTGCCCGATTGCGCTGGCAGATGAATGCTCCGGCACAAATTGGCGTGCGCGGCAATCACCCGCAAAGTCTCGTCGCTCATGTCCTTGGGGTGCGAAGTCGTGAAGCGAATCCGCATGTTAGGTGCCTCTGTCGCGACTATTGCCAATAACTTGGGGAAGTCGATTATTTCAGGGGATTGCGGGTCAAGCCCGCAATGACAACCTTCGTCATTGCGGGCTTGACCCGCAATCCCCTCCCAAGAATAGGAATTGACGTTCTGCCCCAGCAGCGTGACCTCATGATAGCCCTGCTCTTGCATCACGCGCAATTCATTGAGAATACTCTCCGGCTCGCGGCTTCGTTCGCGCCCGCGCGTGTAGGGGACGATGCAATAGGTGCAAAAATTGTTGCAGCCGCGCATGATAGAGATGTAGCCCGACAGTTTCACGCCCGACAGTTTGAGCGGAATCACGTCTTTGTAGGTCTCCGTAGTCGAAAGAGCTACGTTGATGGCTTTTTCGCCTTGTTCCACCGCTCCTATCAGGTTGGGGAGGTCGAGGTAGGCATCCGGACCCACCACCAAATCGGCGTGATGGTCGCGAATCAGCTCTTCTTTGGCACGCTCTGCCATGCAGCCTAACACGCCTATAATCAGCGACTTGCGCTTTCTTTTCAGCGATTGAAAATACTGCAAACGGGCGATGACACGTTGCTCGGCATTGTCGCGCACCGAGCAGGTGTTGATGAAAATGACATCCGCATTTTCGATGCTTTCGGTCGGTTCAAAACCGTCCATCTGCATGATGGCGCTAACTACCTCACTATCAGCCACATTCATCTGGCATCCGTAAGTTTCAACAAAAATTCTTTTCGTTTTATTCAACATTTAACTTTATTTAACTATAAATATTTTGTTTTTCTGCAAAAACGCTTGCAGATTAAAAAAAAGTCACTATCTTTGCACCTGAAAAACGTAAAAATTTTTCATAGTTAAGGTTTTGGTTAAATGGGTAAGGGGTGATTGTGAAATTATCCCTTATATTTTTTTCCGTCATTGCGGGCTTGACCCGCAATCTCATGCGATAATAACAACAATGTGCAAAAATACTCATTTTTATGGAACAGACAGCAGACAACACAATTATTATTGACGGCGAAGAGCTTTCGTTGGACGACATCCGCAGGGGCATCATTTTTTCGGAAATCATCGGGAAACGATGCGAATAACCCTTCGGGTGAAGCTCTATTAGCCGCCGAAGGGTTACTCTGGTTGAAAAACGTACATCGCTAAAACGTCAATTTCGCAGGGTATTCGCCCTTGTCTATCAACGCTTGAATTTTTGCGACCACCGAAGCGCGGTCTTCAGCGTAAGTCACACCGAACCATTTGGACGGTGTGTCTAACACTTTTACGCGGGCTTTTCGGGTGGTAATCAAGTGGTCAACCACCAGCGGGATAAAAAACTCCGCTTTCGGGTTGGGATTTTTCTGATTTTGTGTCAAGAACTCGATGAATTGTTGCTCGGAATAGTCAAAATACTCCGGCGTGAAACCCCAGAAGTTCATCGACACGGGCGTGTTGTCTTCCACGGGATACAACTTTTCGTCCGCATCCTTGTATTTGATAACGCCGTCGGGGTAGCGGCGGATGTCGGTGCGCTCCACCACCGTGGTCAGGAAGCCGTCTTTGTCCGTTCCGCACACGCCACGAGCCACCGAGCCACTGTCGGAGAGCGTGTTGCCTACGCGGTAGCCCACCATCGAATACTCGTTGGGGGTGTTGCCTACTTTTTGCAGATAGTCTGCCAAAATCTTGAAACTCTCGCTACCGTAGAAATCATCGGCGTTGATGACTGCAAACGGCTCTGTGATAGCCTTTTTGCCCATAATCACCGCGTGATTGGTGCCCCACGGCTTGGTGCGGTCGGCAGGCACCGAAAAGCCCGCAGGCAAATCGTCCAAACTCTGAAAAACGACATCCACAGGGATGCTGTTCTCATACTTTTTCAACACTTTGTCGCGAAAATCCTGCTCAAAATCTTTGCGAATGACAAAAACAACTTTTCCAAATCCGCCACGAATAGCATCGAAAATGGAATAATCCATGATCGTTTCGCCGTTGGGACCAAGTCCGTCCAACTGCTTCAATCCCCCGTAACGGCTACCCATGCCGGCAGCCAAAACAAATAATGTGGGCTTCATACTGATATATTATATGTTTAATTTTCCTTATCGCCCGCAAAGGTACGCATTTTTTTGCAAATAGAATCTTGATTTTGGAGCATTCAATATAATTGACTACCTTTGCCGACAAAAAAAAGTGGCAACGAAGCAGCAACATAAGATAGAAATCAAGAACAGGAAGGCTTCTTTTGACTATGAGTTCATCGAAACTTTCGTGGCGGGAATAGTGCTCACGGGTACCGAAATCAAGTCGATACGGTTGGGAAAAGCCGGTCTGGTGGATACTTTTTGCCTCGTCATCAACCGCGAATTGTGGGTGAGAGGTATGTACATAGCCGAATATTTCTACGGCACCTACAACAACCACAACCCCCGCACCGACCGCAAACTCCTCCTCAACCGCAAAGAACTGAAAAAAATCGAGGAACTGTCCAAAAACACCGGCTACACCATCGTCCCCACCAAACTCTTCCTCAACGAGCGAGGCTTAGCCAAACTCGTAATAGCCGTAGCCAAGGGCAAAAAACTGTACGACAAACGCCAGTCGCTCCGTGAAAAGGACGACCGGCGTGATATGGACAGGGCTATGAAGAAATAATCTGTGTCGCGTTTAGAAAGTGTTTTCGCCACCACCCTCTGCCGGTGATGCTTCGGCTCCACCACCGCCTACATCGGCGGCTTCGCCGCCACCGCCTCCTGTCGTCGTTGTTGTTGTGCCTTTCGGTTTCGGTTCGTCTTTTCGCGATTTTGCCGGCTTTTCTCTGAGTTTCTCGAGTTTTGCTCTCTCTGCCCTAATCCCGACGGAGTCGTTCATCATCCAAAGTTTGGAGTTGAAGGTTTTCAAGTAGTTCTCGATACTGTCTTGCGCCG
Source organism: Candidatus Symbiothrix dinenymphae (assembly GCA_001417715.1). Lineage (GTDB taxonomy): Bacteria > Bacteroidota > Bacteroidia > Bacteroidales > Azobacteroidaceae > Azobacteroides > Azobacteroides dinenymphae. The sequence goes on along the minus strand of BBRT01000223.1, from coordinate 12,609 downwards.
CTTTCAGTGCATCAGGGTCGGTAACACCGGCTAACTGGGCAAGCGGCAAATCGCGCATATTCAGTGTTTTAAGAATAGACCCTTTATACAAATTCTTCTGAAAAAAATCGTCCAATGTGTGACCCAACGCCGTGTTGAAATCCGAAATCATAATGGGGGTGCGTGCAAGATACGGGCGCAAGTCTTTATATTCCACCCAAAAGAGTGCTTCCTTTTGGTCCGGTCCACCGCCGTCATAGTCGGGAGTTACATAAAAAGGACAAATCGCCATCACCTCACAGTCAAACGTACCCTTTACCTGATTGAGAAAATAGCCCTCTTTAATCATGTAGCTGGTCACGTCCGGACTGGGTATCTCAGCGTCTTCCACAATGAATTGCGTCCCTTTTTTGGTATATAACACATTATATTTTACCAACAAGGCTTCAAAATCAATTTTAGTTTTTTCGGAAAACACATCAGGTCCATCACCCGAATAATTGTAAGCCGGAATCTTCCCGTCCATCAAGAGTTTGAAAATCAGGGTGAACAGATTTTGCCTGTCCCCTGCCGGTCTGGACGGGTAATACAATGCCTGATTGGAAATTTCGGTCTTCAAATCCATCATGCGGTAGAGAATAGTCTGCCAAACAATATGCTGCGGTGTCTCAGCATCTATCTGGCTTCGTATGCGCGCGCGTTCCGTCATCGGACGCACACTGCCCTCATTGGCAGGAACCGGTGCTGCTTCTTTCGCTGCCCCACCTGCCGGTGTTGTTCCACCTGCCGGCTGACGTCTGGAACGTGGCGTTTGGGTGGTTTGTGCCTTGTTCGTTGTTTGAGCAGGCAATACTTCCGGCAACACTGTTGCCAATAACACTGCAAAAAACAGTAGTAAAACAATATTTCTTTTTGTGTTCATAACAAAAAAATTAAATAATAATTATTTCTAACGGTGATTTTAACGTTTGCGTTACTCCATCGGGTCCCCTCGTTGAGATAGCGCGTATATATAGCGTTTGCCCCTTACTCATTCCGCGTATCAATGCTTTCTGGCGGTCTGTGAAGTTAGCACCGGAAGAAATTTCTTTGACGGCAAACCCCATGCTGTCATATTTGACGACTTCAAAGCCCAATACATTAAATGGAATATTCAAAATACCATCATCAATCGCGGCACTCAGAAATGGCGTACTGAGCAACTGTGCTTTAGGCAATGTTGTTCCCCCCTTAAATTGTGTCTTGTTGCCATCCGCCCCCGTCACCATAAGATAGGCAGTGGGCGGCGGCAACGGACGCACCTTAAAGGTGGTTTTCGCCATTTCCTGCGAGCGGTCGCCTATCCGGGCTTGCACCGTGATGATAGCATCCGAGCCATATCGGGGAGTGACTTCCCACAGTCCGCTGCCGACTCCTTTGGGCGTCAATGACCCATTAGAACAAGTGGCAGTCACATTTTGCATCGCAATGCCGGGTACTGCAATTCGCATTTCATTTTTTATACCCGCGTAGAGAATATTCATCAGCGACGGCGCAATGGTTGCGCTGGGCTCCATGACAAAATATTGCGTGGAAAATTCGCGCTCAATGAAAGAGCCATCGGTGCGAGGAAACGCAATAGTCCCTTTAAGCGGAAAAGTACCCACACTCGTTGCTGAAGCCACAAATTTGCCATCGGGAGTGTCCAGTTCTTTACCATTCACGGTAATTTTCGGCTTTTGAGTAGAGTCTACTGCCGCCAACACAATATCTGCCCTGTAAGTACTCCCGCGCATCACGGATTGTGTCTCGGGGATAACGAACGCTCGCAACTCATTGACAATAAAATCGCTCAAATCGACCTGCTTCACAAAGAGTGACATGGCCGCGCCCTCAGCATTGCGAATATCGCTTTGCAATTTGGTCAACATCGGGATGATAGCCGCCACCGGAAGCATCTCAAACATGGACTGTAGCCACGATTTGCCGTCAGACTCTAATTTATTGGGGGGGGCATCGGTGTTGAAGCTGCGTTCGATAATTGCCTTTGCCTCTTCAGAACCGACCTGCTCCACCATGAATGAGCGATAGGCATCAATGGCGGCTTCAAATATCTCACCTTCCAGTCTCCCTTGTGCGTTTGGCTCAATAAGCATCTCATCTTGACCGGCTTTCAAATCCTGTTTGTTTACCAGGTTTTCGGGGTCAGGATGCTCCTCGTCGGCGTCTGCCCGCTTGGCCATGCGTTCCTTTAACTCCTGGAGATAATTAAACAGCGCATCCGACCTTTCTTTTACCTCCGTCCCCTTGTCTTGCCATTCCTTTCCCTTGCCGGGGTTGGCTGTGGCTTGCGACACTAAGCGGGCATACTGGTATTCGTTCTGCGCGCCGGTCGTTCTGATGGACAGCATCAAACCCTCCTCCAACTTTGCATAGCCGTTCAACGTTTCTGAAGAAACGTTGAGAGAGTTCAACCCGATGTACACTACATACATCATGTTTATCATCTTCTGCCTTGTACTACCACCACCTGACATATTAAATCATTTTAATACCTGCTATTATTAGGATAATAAGCATTGTTGCTTCCACCGCCCATGCCACCGCCGCCCGGTGTCATACTCAGATTGACAGTCATGGCTGCCAACATACGGGCATACACGGCATTGAGGTCTTGTATCTGCCGCGCCATCCGTTCCGTTTCGTGCTTAAAGAGCTCGCTGTCCATTGCCGAACCTTCGTAAAACTCTTTCATCTGTGTCAGTGCGGCATTCATCCCCTGCACGTTTTGATTGAGCATATCCATCTGTTGGATGTAACTGCCGGATACTTGATTGAAATCACTTGGAAAGTGCGCAGGATTAACGCCAATCGTGGGGCTCTTCATATTTTCCGATGCCCGCGTTAATTTCTCTATCGCTTCGGTCATCCGGCTGATGCACTCTGCCAACGTACCGCTCTCTTCTCCTGAGATGAAGCCTTCTCCGGATGAGATGTAGCCTTCTCCAACATAAGATTGCGGCGCATAGTTGCTTTCTCCGCCGTTAGAAGTGGCACCACCGCCAATCACAACAATACCACCGCCAGTGCCACCGCCACCTTCGAAATTTAATTTGCCGCTTTTACTGTTTTCTGCAATGGTGGCGATGGTGGCGATGTCTGTCGCCATATTACCAATATCCGTAGCTACGTTTCCCGCTATTTCTGCCTTAATACTGCCGGCAAAAACAGGAGCAACAGCTGCCGAAGCATCAGAAACTTCTGCATCCGCATCTTCTCCACTCAAACCAACTCCGGAAGCTATTCCGGAAGCTCCTCTGAAACCACCGCCGGAACCTCCTCTGAAAGCGCCACCGTGACCTCCGCCGGAACCACCGCCGGAACCACTTCCGTGACCACCTCCGGAACCACCTCCGGAAGCCGGATCGAAACTGACACCTAAATTTTCAGCGGCTGTTCTGCCATTAAAAATAGGAAGCGGCGCATCCGGCTTGTAGATAGAGGGAAATACGTTCTCCCAATGCATTTCTCTCGGCGGCTTTTCAAACGCCGATGTGGCAAACACCGTGGCTTCAGCGATAAATCCAACATAAAGCAACATGTGCCCAATGCCACCTGACCAGTGCATGATTTCTCCCAACACACCAAGGATGATGACCGTAGCACCCAAGCTATAGAACACTTGAAAAAACTGCTTTAAAGCGGCTCCTTCGTCAGCCGCTTCTTTCTTCGGCTTTTCTTTTTTGCTCGCCATATTTTTAATTCTTTATGAAATTCAACATTAGTTTTCTAATAAACGCAGCTTTTAAACTTTTATTGTGATAGTAGCCCATCACTTGGAAAAGCCCATCTGTGTGCGCACACAGCGGAAGCCAATGTATGAGCGCTGCTCGTTTTGATATTCATACGCTCGAATATCGCCCCGTAACGAACGCGCCTCATCCTTCCACGACCCCCCACGAATTGTCTTTTTCTTTAACACGTATGGGTCTTCTTTCGCTGCATTGTATTCGTATTGGGGGTTGATGTCGTCCATCACCTGCAACCCGGCTTCGAGAAAAGTGGTGGATGTCCACTCCGCCACATTGCCGGCCAAGTCATAGATACCAAACTCATTTGGCGTAAAGGAGGCTACAGGAGCCGTAATTAAATAGCCATCTTCAATATAATCGCCCTCACCCGGCTTAAAATTACCAAGGAACGACCCATCATCCGCCATAGCACTGTACTGCTCCCAAGGATAGATGTTGGCGGTTCGCACCCGCGACGCATATTCAAATTCGGCTTCTGTGGGCAATCGGAAAGGCTCGATTTTATCCTGCTTATCAGCCGGAAGTGACTTTTTAAGTTGCTCCGTGCGCCAATGACAGAACGCATTGGCTTGCTCCCACGACACACCTATCACCGGATAGTTGTCGTACAACGGGCTGGTGAAATAAAATCGCATGTAAGGGTCGTTGTTGGAGTTGTAAAAATCATTTATCCAAGCGGATTCATCCGGATGAATGTTCACAATATAGGTATTGGCAAAATCCCACTCATTCGACAGCGGGCGTGTGATGGTCTCGCGGACGATTTTGCCATCCTCATTGATGTAGGCGGTGTCTTTGGAAATCATTATCGTTTCCCGCTCCGTAATATCCGTATTGTATATGCGCCGTTCAGGGTCAAAGCGATTGCGCCGTAGAGCGGCTTGTTTGGCATCATACCACACATAAGTATAAACCATTTGATTGGCATCCAATCGCGTTTCTCTTGTAACAGGGTTGGTGTATTCAACGCTTTTGAGCGCACGTAATTCGTTTTCGTTGGCTCTACGCTTGCTGGGAATACGCTTTTTCCAATTCAACATGGGCGTTTCCAATGGTTCGCCTTTATAGGTTTCTATTTTATACGCGTTATTCCCGCCGAAAGCAGGGTCATAGAGCCGTTCACGAAGGATGGAGTCGCGCACCCAATAAACAAATTGACGGTATTCCGCATTGGTAATCTCTGTAACATCCATCCAAAAGGGTTCTAAAGAAACGCCTCGGGTAGCTTCCGGCGCACCCCACATCGCATCGTCTTCCGGCGTTCCCAGCGTGATAAAGCCCTGTTTGACCAAAGCCATCCCGTTGACTTCCGGTTCCGTCCATGCATCCGGAACTATGGGGTTGTCTAATGGCTGTGCATAGAGGTCGCCTTTGTAAATCTGTTCCACCTTCATCTGCTCTACGGATTTGACGGAACCGAACGTATAAACCAGCGACAAAGCTAATTTGGTGGGTCCAATATATTTTTTCGTTTCTACTTCAGGACTTAAAGTGCCGCAAGGAATACATGGTGCCCGTCGAAATTTGAACTGCATATAGCCCAATCCAAGGGAAAACTCAAACTTCCAGCGCGGTGCCAAATCCCACATATAGCCGTAAGAAAGCCCGCCGCCGAAGCCCCATCCTTGATAATACTCCTCGTGCATCTTATATGGAGAAATGTCTCCAAACATTATTTGCGGTGGAATGGAAGTGGTAGGCAACGCTCCTAAGTCAAACTGCGTAACAATACCGTGTATGCCAATATTATGCCCCAGAAATGGCTCGTCGAACCAGAAGCGAAACTCCGGTTGCAGCAATAAATGTTTGAGTTTGAGTCCGTAATCGCTAAATTTCCATGGATTATAATTCAGTGACGCACCCAGGCTAAAGTATTGCGACATATAAAATTCTGCTCCAATATTGAGTGTAGAAGTCAAATCGTCCACCAAGTTCGTCTTAAGAACCCACTCAGGGGCGGCTTCCATTCCGTAGAAATTCACCGGTGCCTGTCCCTTTACGGAACAACAGCTGATGAATAAAAGCAAAATGCTCTTTTGCAGTGTTTTTGTCTGTTTTATCCTTTGTCTCATCTTTATCCTTGCGCCGAATATTCTATTTCAAACCGCAAAAGTACAGTTTTTTTTTATACCCGCCAAATATTTTTTTAAATCCCCCGCAAATTTCCCGTATAGTGCTGCATATCAACCAAATAAAATAATCACCTGAAAAAAAAATCATAACTCATAACTCATAACTCATAATTATTTCCTACCTTTGCGAACTTTATATTATTTGAATATGAAAATGTTAAACATTGTACTCTTTGGTGCTCCGGGCACCGGCAAAGGAACTCAAAGTGAGTTGATTATCGAAAAATATGGGTTACACCATATTTCAACGGGCGATATCCTGCGCAAAGAAATTGAACGTAAAAGCCCGTTAGGTTTGCAAGCCGAAAAGCATATCAGTGCAGGACAATTGGTTCCGGATGAGCTGATTATTGATATGCTGGCAGAAGTGTTGAACAAAAACACCGATACGAAAGGCTATATCTTTGACGGTTTCCCGCGCACCATTCCGCAAGCAAAAGCGCTGGACAAACTGCTCGGTGAACGAGAAATAGCCATCACAGCGGTACTGTCCCTAAAAGTAGAAGAGAAAGCCCTCATCCAACGCCTGCTGAAACGCGGTCAGGAATCAGGACGCGCCGACGACAAATTGGAAGTCATCGAAAACCGCATGAAAGTCTATCGGGAGCAAACAGACCCCCTCCGCGACTTCTACAAAAAAAGCGGCAAACTCGTAAGCATCCCCGGCGATGGCTCGGTAGAGGAGGTGTTTGAAGAAATCGTGGCGGAGATTGACAGGTTGCCGTTTTAATTATCTGACATGGCGGAATCAAATTTTGTGGACTATGTGAAGATTTATGCCCGCTCGGGCAAGGGAGGACGTGGTTCTACGCACTTTCGCCGTGAAAAATACATCCCTTTCGGCGGTCCTGACGGCGGCGATGGCGGCGATGGCGGTAGCGTCATCCTGCGAGGCAACCGCAACTACTGGACACTTCTGCATCTCAAATATCAGCGTCACATCCTTGCCGGACATGGCGAAGGTGGCTCCGGCACCCTCAGTCACGGCAAAGACGGCAAAGACATCACAATTGACGTGCCTGTCGGCACGGTGGTGTTTGACGGCGAAACGGGCGAATTTATCACCGATGTGAAGCACGACGGGCAGGAAATCATCCTCCTGAAAGGCGGACGCGGCGGCAAGGGTAACAACTTCTTCAAAACGTCCACCCACCAGGCACCCAAATATTCGCAGCCGGGCGAACCCTGCGAGGAACGTCGTATCATACTGCAACTCAAACTGTTAGCCGACGTCGGGCTGGTGGGATTTCCCAATGCGGGCAAATCCACACTGCTGTCGGTGGTGTCGGCAGCCAAGCCCAAAATCGCCAATTACCCGTTCACGACCCTTGAACCAAGTTTGGGCATTGTGGACGTGCGCGGCGAGCACACCTTTGTGATGGCAGATATTCCCGGAATCATCGAAGGCGCAAGCGAAGGCAAAGGCTTGGGGCTGAGGTTTTTGCGACACATCGAGCGCAATTCGTTGCTGTTGTTTCTCGTGCCAAGTGATGCCGATGATATTCACAGAGAATACAAAATCCTGCTCAACGAGTTGGCGCAATACAACCCCGACCTGCTCGACAAGCAACGCATCCTGGCAATTTCCAAGTCCGACATGCTCGACGAAGAACTCGAACAGGCAGTCGCAAAGGATTTGCCAACCGACATCCCCCACATCTTCATCTCCTCAATCACCCACAAGGGCATCATCAAGCTGAAAGACCTGCTGTGGAAGGAGCTGAACGACCAACCATTCGTGGATGTAGATGCGCTGGTGACACAGCCCATGTTGCTCAATCTGGCAGAAGTGGAGGATGATTTTGATTTTGCACTGCCGGAAGCGGAGGAGGAAAATGAGTATGTTGAGTAAAAACAAAATAAAATTCATTAAGTCGCTGGACAGCAAGAAAGTACGCACTGAAACGGGGCTGTTTTTGGCGGAGGGCAACAAATTGGTTGCCGACCTTTTGCCTTGCTTTGAGTGCGAATTGCTGTTGGCAAAGCCCGCTTGGATGGCTGCTCAGGGGGATTTGCGTGCTAAGGAGCTGATTGTTGCCGAAGGGGACGATATTGCGAGAGCCGGTTTGCTGAAAAATCCGCAGGATGTGCTCGCCGTTTTTGCGCAGCCACAACGCCAATTAGACACGTCGACTTTGGCTAACGAGCTGACATTAGTGCTGGACGGCATTCAAGACCCCGGCAATCTGGGCACTATTGTTCGCTTGGCGGATTGGTTTGGCGTTCGGACGGTCATTTGCTCGCCCGACACCGCCGATATTTACAATCCTAAGACGGTGCAAGCCACGATGGGCGGGCTGGCGCGGGTTGATGTCTTCTACGAAGACTTGCAGTTACCAGTTACCAGTTACCGGTTACCGGTTTATGGTACTTTTTTGGATGGTTTCAGTATTTATGAGGAGCGATTGTTGCCCACCGGGTTGATTGTGATGGGGAATGAGGGGAATGGTATTCGTCCGGAGGTTGAGAAATGGGTTACGCACCGGCTTTATATTCCTAATTTTCCGCTTGGTGCGCCCACTACCGAGTCGCTGAATGTGGCGACTGCTACTGCAATCACGTTGGCGGAGTTTCGGCGGCAGGCTTCGGCTGTTATTCATTAAAAATATCTACCTTTGCGTGCTTTTTTTTTAAGAATGTTTGGGAACATTGAATATGACAACGGGGGATTGCGGGTCAAGCCCGCAATGACGGTTCATGAGCGGGTCAAGCCCGCAATGACGGTTCATGAGCGGGTCAAGCCTGCAATGACACTGCTGGATGGCATTGATTCGCCGTATGATTTGCGGCGATTGCCGCCGGAGCGGTTGGAGCAGGTGAGCCATGAATTGCGGCAACATATTATTGAGGTGTTGTCGAGTCATCCGGGGCATTTTGGTTCGAGTTTGGGCTGTGTGGAACTGACTGTGGCTTTGCATTATGTCTTCAACACGCCCTACGACCGCATTGTGTGGGATGTGGGGCATCAGGCTTATGGGCATAAAATTTTGACCGGTCGGCGCGACCAATTTCACACTTTGCGACAGTTTGGCGGCATCGGCGGCTTCCCCAATCCTGAAGAAAGCGAATATGATGCCTTTATTGCCGGACACGCATCTAACTCTATTTCAGCCGCTTTGGGCATGGCGGTGGCTTCGCGGTTGAAGGGCGAAGACCGCAAAGTGGTTGCCGTCATTGGCGATGGTTCGATGACGGGCGGACTGGCGTTTGAGGGGCTCAACAATGTGTCGTCGCAGCCCAACGACCTGCTCATTATCCTGAACGACAATAATATGGCGATTGACAAGCCTGTGGGCGGACTCAGCCAGTCGCTTGTAAAAGTCACTACATCAAAGGCTTACAACACTATTCGCTATAAATTGTATCTCTTTTGCAAACGGCATGGTTTAATTAAGGAGTCGGGAAAGGGTCTTATTTTACGCTTCAACAACAGCCTGAAAGCCCTGCTGACGAAACAACACAATGCCTTTGAGGGCTTCAACGTGCGCTATTTTGGTCCGGTGGATGGACACAATGTGAAGGATTTGGTCAAAATTTTGGAAGACATCAAGCAAATGCGCGGTCCAAAACTGCTCCACATCTTCACCAAAAAAGGCAAAGGCTTCGTACCTGCCGAAAATAATGCGATAATTTGGCACGCGCCGGGCAAATTCAACCCCGCAACAGGCGAACGAGTTATCACAAAATCCCTCGATGAGCCGCAACTGTATCAGGATATTTTTGGACACACCTTAGTAGAATTGGCGCGGCAAAATCCCCGCATCGTTGGCATCACACCGGCGATGCCCACAGGCTGTTCGATGAGCTTTATGATGCACGAGATGCCCAACAGGGCATTTGACGTGGGCATTGCCGAAGGTCACGCGGTCACTTTTTCGGCAGGATTGGCGAAAGAGGGACTGTTGCCGTTCTGCAATATCTATTCCTCGTTTATGCAGCGGGCTTACGACAATCTGATTCACGATGCCGCATTGCAAAAGTTGGATATGGTGCTCTGCTTAGACCGCGCCGGTTTGGTGGGCGAAGACGGAGCCACACACCACGGCGCACTGGATTTAGCCTATCTGCGCTGCATCCCAAACGTAACAATCGCCTCGCCACTCAACGAAATAGACCTGCGCAACCTGATGTACACCGCCTCACAACCCCATCAAGGCGTATTCGTAATCCGCTACCCAAGAGGCAAAGGCGAATTGAAAGATTGGCAACGCCCCTTTGAGGTGCTGCCGGTAGGCAAAGGAAGGCGATTAACAGCCTGCGACCGTCATTGGGAACATGACTCGCAAACCCCATCTCGTCATTGCGGGCTTGACCCGCAAACCCCTCCCCGTCATTGCGGGCTTGACCCGCAAACCCCTCCCAAAAACAGTACCGCAGTCGTCAGCATCGGACCAATCGGCAACATCGCCGCACAAGCAGTAGAAAAAGCAAAGACAGCAGGCATAGAAGCAGCACATTACAACATGATTTACCTAAAACCCATCGACGAAGAGCTATTGCACGAAATTGGGAAAAACTACAAGCGCGTGCTCACAGTCGAAAACGGCACCATCCAAGGCGGTCTGGGCACAGCAGTGATGGAATTTATGGCATCAAACGGCTATTCACCTGAAATACAGCGCATTGGCATCCCCGACGAATTTATCCCGCATGGCACTATTCCCGAACTGTATCGGCTGTGTGGGATGGATGCGGAGGGTATTGCGAAAAAAATCGTATGATTGCCCCGTTTGGAGTAGTTGTAGATTGAAAAATTTGTTGTACCTTTGCGACCGTAACATTAAAAATTATGTGGTATGTATGGACAAGTAGTTGCTCTCGGTAAGGAGAAAAGGCGTATTTCTGTTATTGCTCCTCGCACACGGTACCGTCAAGTGGTTGGAATTGAGAAGGGTTCGGTTTCTGCTGCTATCCCTAAATCATCCCTTTACGAAGATTTTAAGTCCGAAGATGAGATGGATGCGTTCATTGCAGGGTTTGCAAAGGAGTATTTCAATGATTAAGCGTGGTGAAATATGGACTGTTCGTTGGACCGGTTTGGTTAGCAAACCGAGGTCTGCGCTGGTGATACAGTCTGAAAAATATCTGCAAACGAGTACAGGTATTTTGGCTTTGATAACTTCTGAAAATGCCCCGTTCCCTGATGTTCGTTTGCTCGTCGCCGCAGATGAATACAATGGACTGCTACATGACAGTTATATTTGCTTAGATAAACTTATGGCTATTCCGTTGACAAATATTGACAAGCGATTGGGCTTGGTCAGCCCTGAAATTCTACATGAGATTGATATGAAACTTACGAAAATACTTGGAATTGAACAGTAAGCGTATTGAAAAACTTTGTAGCATATAAATATTAATGGGGCAAACAGTATCTTTGCAGCACGAACTAAAAATGGCAGAGTGATGAAACAAGCAGTAAACGTCAACGAAATAAAGCAGCAATATCCCGATGAGTGGGTATTGTTAGGCAATCCCACTTGGGATAATTCTCATTTGGAGGTTCTCTCCGGCATTCCTTTATATCACAGTGCAGATAAGCGTGAAGTCTATTATTTGGGAAAGCCTCTGACGGCAAACTATGATAAAGTCACCATCTTTTTTACCGGAACATTCAACCAAAAAGGAAGAAGCTCCATCGGGATTTTTTTCATCCCGTAGGGATGAATCGCTCGGTAGAAAACGCAGTTACACGCCCCAATCCCGCATCCCGTAGGGATGCGACCGATGTTGATGGGGTTGCATTCCTACGGAATGCAGGGGTTGGGGGGAGGACAACTTTTTCTACCGAGCGACCCATTCCTAACGGAATGGAGGAACCCCGTAGACTAAAGTCTACGGTTAATAAAGTGCTGTCCCTGCGGGACAAAACCAGAAATAGCTTGCAGAAGACGCTATTTAGTGGTATGATTGCGGATAATCATAAAATGCTTTAATATCAAATATTTGTTTAATCATAATGTTCTTTTACAAAGCTGCCGTCGCTTTTAAACGTTGCTTCAATTTCGGTTTCTCTTTTCTCCAACGCTACTTGATAGAGCACTTTTTTCCCTTTAATGATTTTCTTAGCATCGCGGTCGAATCTGAACGCGGGATACTTCGTCTTTGCCGCGTTTTTGATAGTGGCGGGAACTTCCGACAGCCGAATGTCAACAATGTACATCAACAGGTTTCCGTCGGCATCGTAGAAGGCTTTGTAGTCTGTCCATTTGATTTCAAATTCGGCTTCGTAGATTCCGGCTGCCGTTTCCCACTCAATGTCGCGCGCTGCCGAAAAGTCTTTTTTCAACTGTTGCGACAGCGTTTCATCAGGGAACACATCACGGGCATCTGCCGTGTGATAACTTTGGATTAACTCCTCAATTTTTTCGTCCGAATACTTGGTCGAAACAGCCGGAGTTTGGGCTGTTGCCGTCAGGCTCATCCCAAACAGTGCCCCGACAATACTCAATGTCCTAAAAATACGTTTCATCTTATAAAATTTTTAATGTTTACGCTGCAAAGATACAACATAAATTCGGAAAAATGGAATAAAAAGCTAAATCTTTTTTTCAGGTGCTATCATTTCGCAAACGGTGCCTTGTACCGCAGGGACAAATATACATAGCCTTTTATCCCGTAGGGATTATAGCTCGGTAGAAAAGCCAATTCTAACCTCCACCCTGCATCCCGTAGGGATGCAACCGATTGCGGATGATGTTGCATCC
>BBRT01000222.1 GCA_001417715.1 Candidatus Symbiothrix dinenymphae | reverse complement strand
CGGCTACTATTTTGCCATTAGCGATTATATCGATTTGGCTGTGACGGGCGAATACTACACGCGCGGGTCGTGGGGGCTGAATGCGGTTTCCAACTACCGCAAACGCTACAAATATTCGGGCAATCTTCAAAGCAGTTATTTGGTTACCATCACGGGCGAAAAAGAGGATATAGATTACTCTGAGGCAACCGATTTTCGGCTGTCGTGGACGCATACGCAAGACCCCAAAGCCAATCCTTTCGGCACTTTTTCTGCCAGCGTCAATTATTCGACCAGTTCCTACAACCGTAATCAGTTAAACTCCTTAGCCAATGGCGATTACACGCAAAATACCAAGTCATCCACTGTCAATTACAGCTACCGACCGCCCAACAGTGTGTTTTCGTTCAGTGCCAATGCTTCGCTCAACCAGGTGTCGCGCGACACGACATTGAGTGTTACTTTTCCTAATTTTTCTGCCAATATGCGCGATATTTATCCGTTTCGGCGCAAAGAGCAAATCGGCGAAAGTCGCTGGTACGAAAACATCCGAATGAGCTATTCAGGGAGTCTCACCAACAGCATTTCCAATGTGAAAGAGTATGAGTTTACGAAGAAAAATGTGCTGAAAGATTGGAACAACAGTGCCCGCCACAGCATCCCTATCAGTGCTTCGTTTAATGCCTTTAAAGCGATAACCATCACTCCATCAATCAATTACAATGAGCGTTGGGTGTTTCGGGAAATCACGCAGGGCTATA
>BBRT01000221.1 GCA_001417715.1 Candidatus Symbiothrix dinenymphae | reverse complement strand
TGACTGTGGTTGCTTTCGGCAAGCAGAAGAAGAGCAGTGTGATTGCCTCCATTGAGACAATCAAAGCCTGCGACATCAGGCTGCCCGCGTCCAACATGACCTCTGCTTTTGCAGGGAAGATTCCGGGGGTTATCTCCTACCAGACAACGGGTGAGCCGGGTGCCGACAATGCCAAGTTCTTTGTGCGCGGCGTTACCACTTTCGGCTACAAAACAGACCCGTTGATTCTTATTGACGGCTTTGAGGCGACCACCGACGACCTCGCCCGCATGCAGCCCGACGACATTGAGAGTTTCTCCGTGTTGAAAGACGCTTCGGCAACCGTGCTCTACGGTGCACGAGGTGCTAATGGTATCATTCTGGTATCCACCAAGTCGGGACGTGAAGGCACCACAAAAATCAACGCAAGGGTGGACGTAAATGTGGCGACGCCTACACAAATGCCTGAACTGATGGATGGGGTGGCCTATATGCGTTTGAGCAATCAAACACAGTTGTCACGCAGCAACGGTACTGCGACTCCAAAATACAGCGAGCAGAAAATCTATTCCACCGCTCGGGGAGAAAATCCGATGATTTATCCCAATGTCAATTGGTATGATGCGCTGTTCAAGCAGCAGACCACCAACACCAAAGCCAACCTGAACGTTTCAGGCGGTGGCACGGTGGCTACCTACTATGTTGCCGGAGGATTCGAGAACGAAACAGGCTTGCTGAAAGTGGACGGGCGGAACAATTACA
>BBRT01000220.1 GCA_001417715.1 Candidatus Symbiothrix dinenymphae | reverse complement strand
AACATTTTCACGTACCAACTTGGGTCTTTTCTTGTCTCGCTCCGTTCCCCGCTAGCTCCGCGAATACCGTAGCCCACCAAGGGGTGAATCATACCGTTGTACAGCACTGTCTGGTTGCCGTTTGCTTTTTTGATGTCGGCATCGGTGGCAATATCCTTCAACGAAGCGAGCGTCATCCATGCTTCTATGCGCGAACCGCCCCAACTGGTGTGTATCAGCCCAACAGGAACATTGAGCGATGAGTTGATAAGCCTGCCGAAATAATATCCGGTGGCAGTGAAGTTCGGAACGGTCTGCGGATTAGCCACTTCCCACTGCCCTGTGCAATCGTCTTGAGGTTGAGTTGAGGTTTTACGTGTAACCGTAAAGCAACGAATCCCCGCGTTGCCCGAATAGCGAATATCGTCCACGCTATTTTCTACCGGAGCATGCCAAGACGATGCGACCATCTTCATTTCCATATTGGATTGTCCCGAACAAATCCACACTTCGCCAATCAGCACGTTTTTCAGCGTGACGGCTTTGCCATCGCTCACCGTCAGCGTGTAGGGGGTAAAACCGGCTGTCGGCGTTTGGATTTTCACTTTCCAGTAGCCTTTGCTGTCGCTGGTGGCGCTGTAACTCTTGTTGTTCCACGAGCCGGTCACTTTCACGCCGGTTTTGGCTTTCGCCCAACCCCACACAGCCACCTGCGACTGCTGTTGCAGCACCATATTATCCCCGAACACAGCAGGGAGTTTCA
>BBRT01000219.1 GCA_001417715.1 Candidatus Symbiothrix dinenymphae | reverse complement strand
ATCTACAGAAAAGACGGCACTAAACCGTTAGTGCAAGTACATGAGCGCCCTGTCGCGGCCGGTTCCACTACGGTGGAGTGGGTCGATTCATTCACCGTGGACTGCACCCCCTTCTATTACGAAGTTCGCATGTTCGATGGTGGTGACGACGTCGGTGGTATCGGCGAATACGGGCAGCCTTTTGCTAAGACCGGCACTCTGTTTATGGAATTGCGGTTGAACAGCATTGGCGCCATCGCCAATCTCAGTGCCTCCAAAGGCTATTATGACGACAAGGTGCTGGTGAAGTGGGACATGACACCGAGGCATCGGTTTAAGAGCTTCCGCCTGTCGCGCGCGATAAAGAACCTTGCCGGAGCACCGACAGAGTCACTCGCCGAAATACCGTCCGGCAGTGTTACCAACTACATGTACGAAGACAAATCGGCCGTTCAAGGCATCTACTACGACTATAAAGTGGTGGGCGTGACGGATTGCGATGGCGATATCAAAGAACACAGCGAAAAACATTCCACCGGCTACAAGCAGCCTTACGGAACAGTCATCGGGCAAATTGCCTTTAAGAGCGGCTCCACCTCCGTGGTGGGAGCCACGGTTACCGCTACAACCACACCGGAAGCCCCGAACAAAGCTTTCGAGTTCACAAGCGACCATCAAAACTACATCACAACGCCCATCAAGGCGAGCGCTTTGTCGCCTGCTGCGTTCACATTTCAGGCTTGGGTGAAGCCGCACGATGTGCAGGC
>BBRT01000218.1 GCA_001417715.1 Candidatus Symbiothrix dinenymphae | reverse complement strand
CGGAGCAACATTTATTTGGACAGAAATAATCTCCCTGCATCAGCAGGTCTGGAAACCGTGGTGAAAGGCAATGTCGGCGAAGTACAATCGCAGGGAATTGACGGTTCCATCGACTATCAGCACTTCTTCAACAAGGATTTCTGGCTCACCGGACGGGGCAACTTGACGTATGCCGTCAATAAATACCTTAAATTGGATGAGCCGAATTACAAGGACGAATATTTGAGTCAGATGGGGCGCAACATCAATCAACTGTATGGCTATGCAGCCGAAAGGCTCTTTGTGGACGTGAATGAGATACGCAATTCGCCCGAACAGTCCGTAGGAGCAGGAGGAGATATCATGGCGGGCGACATCAAATATAGCGACATTAACGGTGATGGCAAAGTAAATACTGACGACAAGATTCCCCTCGGCTATCCCTCGGTGCCGGAAATACAATACGGTTTCGGACTGTCGGCAGGGTTCAAAAAATTTGATTTTTCCTTCTTCTTTCAAGGGAATGCAAGGGTTTCATTTTTCATTGATGCCAATGCCATTTCACCGTTCCAGAACGACCGCAATGCGCTTTCCTTCATAGGCGAAAATTCATGGACGGACACCAATCCCGATGTCCATGCTGCCTGGCCCCGCTTGTCAATGGATGCAATTCCAAATAATACGGAACCGTCCACTTGGTGGTTGCGCGACGGCTCGTTCCTGCGCTTGAAGTCAGTAGAACTCGGCTATAACTTTCCGGCAATACC
>BBRT01000217.1 GCA_001417715.1 Candidatus Symbiothrix dinenymphae | reverse complement strand
GCTCGATAGTCGGAGAGCGAAGGTGCCGCAATCGTAACATTGTTTTCAAGACTGGGAATATCAAATTCGGCATCTTTGAGCATTTTAGCAAGAAAAGTGGGCGTGCCGGTTGAAAACCAATAATAACGCAAAGCACCGTTTGAAAATGTATTCAGCAGGCTGAAAGGATTGTATATTCCCTCCGTATTTTCACAAAAATGGTAACCATCGTATCGCTTTTTGAGTTCTGCAAGTGCTTCTTCGTAAGAGAAATTCAGGTCTTTTGCTAATAATTTGATTTCGGGCTCAAAATTAGCGAGCAATTCTGTTTCAGATATGCCACACACACCGGCATAATATTTACTCATGCTAATATCTTGCAACTGATTCAATTGACTGAAAATGCTTACTTTAGAAAATTTGGTAATCCCTGTGAGCATCAGAAACCGCAAATAGGGGTCGGCGGTTTTGAGAACGCCGTAGAAACCGCCCAATGTATCTCTGATTTTTTCGTGTAGTTCGGGATTGTTTAAAGTGGCGGTGAGCGGCTTGTCGTATTCATCAATAAGTACCACTACCCGTTTGTTTGTTTTTTCATAAGCACGGCTCATCAAACCAAACAAGCGCGTTGAAAAAGTTTTATCTGCTTTGTCTTCTCCCCACAAAGCTTCCAATTTGCGCAAGTTTGCGTCAAGTGCTGACTCAAGGTCTGCAAAAGAGTCATAGTTCCCAAGATTCAAATCCAGATGAAACACCGGATATTTCACCC
>BBRT01000216.1 GCA_001417715.1 Candidatus Symbiothrix dinenymphae | reverse complement strand
TATCCTGCGAAAATGTTCCGAGCCAAGTCCCAAAGTCAAATTGCTCCACGACAAACTAAGGCATCGCCCATATCCATTCCAAACGAAAAAATTTGTAGTACACAAACAGGTTTTTGAAAAATTCCAATAGTCTGATTTACAACGACTTTATTCCGGATAGTGCGCAATGTGGGTTAGGTTCCGGAGTAAGAAAAATGTTTCATTATGTTCCATTGTATGTAAAAGATAAAACCGCCTTGCCGATTATGGAAGAAGGCGATGTGTTCAAACTAACTGTCCGTTATGAAAAGAAAGGGGCTTATCCCTCCCGTGATTTAGGGGAAATTAGTGCCACAATTAAACATGCCGATGAAGTATTGGAATTGATTCAAAAAAATCCAAAAATCACAATCCCAGAAATGGCTCAAAGTCTTGCTATTCCCGAAAGAACAATGGCAAGAACTATCTCTAAATTAATTGAAGAGCAACTAATTGAAAGAGAAGGTTCTCGAAAAGATGGGAAATGGATAATAGTAGCAGTGGCATGATAAGTGGCATGATAAGTGGCATGATAAGTGGCATGATAAATGTCGTGATAAATGTCGTGATAAAAAAAACTCGCCAATCAAACCGATTTGGCAAGGTTTTCGTTAGTAACAGCTAAAAAGCAGGACAGCATCATAAATAATATGATAAACCGGGACTTGGAAAATAGCACCTCAAAAAAAGATTTAGCCTATTTTTTAATCTACCAAATCCAATACAAACCTATCAACAAAAACAGAAAAAAATTCACATGCTGTCGCAGATTCTTATTTATTCATCACTTTATTGCCGGAAGCAGCTATTGCCCCTATTAAAATATTGTCCCAGCCTAAAGTATCTTTTGCATATTCAGCCCATTGGTGATTAAAGGATTCAAATGCTTCATATTCAGCTTTATGCTCTGAAAGCGGAGTTAATTCAAACCAATCAAAATGTTCATAGATTGTCAGATATAACAACTGTATATGATTCTTTTCCAATGCGTTCCACCAAGGTAAAGCCAAAGTTTCCTGCATTTTGTGCAACCAAAATTCGTACCGCTGTTTTGGGGTGAATTTCATAAAAACAGGATGCTTAAGACTTTCATCCAATTGGAGCCAATCTTTCCGGCTCATGGTTTGAATCTCTGTTTGATGTTCTTTAATCCAAACATCTACCTGTGTTTCATCCGTATAATCTTGTGAATATACAAATGAGCAACAACACAGTGCAAACAAACACATACTAATAATAAATTTTCGTTTCATAAAGATTAATTATTTATATTTCAATTTCTTAATTATTTTTACACAATCCATCACATTTTCCAAACTTTACATTCTGATTTTACAACAGAGCCGAAGCCCACTTAAACTCTGTTCAAAATCGGGAGCAAAGATACGCAAAAATTTCATACAAACCAAATATTTTTGAAAATTTTTTTCTCCTTTAAAATTGCAACCAACCCGACTATAAACACTCCTGTAAATATAATTTCAAATATCGCAGGGGACAAGAAACAGACGGTATTTTTCATAAGCTCAATCAAAAATCCAATCATTCATATCTGCTCCTGTAAAAAATAATAAATAAACCAATATGCAGTTAATTAGAAATAAAACGACCGTACTCCAATGCACTTTTTTTCTATATAAAGCTATTATGGTCAAAATAAATGTGATAGGCAGAACTAAGGATATATTAACGACATGCGTCATCACAGCAATTTCCTGATGGATTATACTCACATCTTTCGGATCCCCCAGTAACTCATTTTTGTCGGCAAACACAACATGAATTCGAATGACAAAACTGTAATACATGCCCGACAAAATCAGGGAGAGATAGACGAGTATTGAATATATTTTATTTAACATCTTTATTTAATTTTAGCGAAAATATAAAAACAAAAGTCATTAGTCGTATATCCAATCACGATAATCAATTTTTAATACAGCTAATGAATAAATAAGAATACAATTTATAAGAAATAAAATTACCGTATCACGATGCACTTTCTTCTTCCATATCACAACTGCTGAGAGGATAAGCCCGACAGGAAGAACAATAAGCAAGTTCATCATATATGAGAATTTTGATATTTCCAAATAAACATTTACACCTAAATCTTTAGGATCTCCAAATAGCGAAGCTACTTTACATAGACCATATAAGGCACTCAATCGTATAACGAAACTGTAATATATTACTGATAAAAGCAGGGAGAGATAGACGAGTATTGAATATATTTTACTTAACATCTTACTTTAATTTTAGCGAAAATATAAATTAAGAAAACCACCATAGCTCTTATATCGTTACTACTCAGCCACTTTCCACTCCTTAACATTGCGCGCAGCAGTGTCAAACACCACCCCCACCTTCACAATCTCGCGTTTTTCATCGGGATTGGTTTCAAAAGGCTTTGCATAGCCCTTTTCTTCGATTTGGGCGAGAGCCTCATCGACAGTGCCCCCTGAGGTGACTTTAAATTCAAAGATGTAAATTTATTGGTAATTTCCAATTTTTCCATCGCCAAGCCTTTGAACAGTTTCTCATCTCCGCGAAAATAGGCTGCAAGCGTGGAAACTAACAAGCTCTTCCCAAACCTGCGCGGGCGGGAGAGAAAATTGTGCTTGGCATCGTTTGCCAACTCATAGACAAGAGCAGTCTTATCGACGTAGACCCACATCCCTGATGCCATTTCATCAAAGGTCTGGATGCCAATCGGCATCTTACGGCGGCGCATATTAGCAGACACGCAGGTCTTGCCCCTACGTGTCTGCCCTTTTATATGTGCCGTGTTGGTCACCTTATCCCTTGGGAGCATGTCCCGGAACCGGTGCTTTGCCTTCGTGATAATCGGGCAAGGGACCTATTTTATATTCCGTGGGTCCGTAACGCAAATCAGAGCTCATGATTTCATCCCAGCTAATAGACTTCCCTGTGTATGCGGCTTCCCTACCAAGAATAGCTACTAAGGTTGAATACGCCAAATCTTCCGCTTGATTGATTTTCTTTTCCAAACGGATAGATTCTACCAAGTGGATATGTTCCTGATTGTAATGGTTCTTTTCCTGCCCTTCAAATTTCCAAAGAACGTTGCCGGTGTAATCTTCGATATGACAACCACCCTTTGTTGTAAACATTCCCTTGGTGCCATACACCTGTTCGGAAACATTGCCTTCGCAACCGTCAATCTGACGGGCTGTTGTCAACATCTTTTTGTTGTTTTCATAATAATAATCCACGCTGAAGAAATCGAAGATATCGCCGGTGAGCCGTTGTGCGCGTCCTCCGAAACCGACTGCTTGCTTGGGACGTTCACCCATAAACCAGGTTACGACATCAATGTTGTGAATGGCTTGATCCAAAATATGGTCGCCACTTAACCATTTGATATTAAACCAATTGCGGATATTGTATTCCATGTCGCTCCATTCGCGGCGTTGTGCTTTGTTCCACCATGCACCCTGATCCCAATGTGCCGAACCGGAAAGAATGTCGCCAATAGCCCCGTTGCGGACTTGCACATATCCTTCCCAATAAGCCTTCGAATGGCGGCGTTGGTTGCCCGTAATGACCGTTAACCCTTTCGATGTAGCTATTTTTGCGGAGGCAATAACAGTACGGATGCCCGTTGGGTCTACAGCGCAAGGTTTTTCCATGAATACATGTTTTCCGGCTTCCACCGCAGCTTTGAACTGTTCGGGACGGAAATGGGTGGGCGTACAAAGCAATACAACATCAATTTCAGGCATTGCCATTACTTTTTTGTAAGCATCAAATCCCAAAAAACAATTGGCGTCGGGAACGTCATTGTTGAATTTATCTTTCAAGCGCTTCCTGCAACCTTCCAACCTGTCGGGGAAAACATCGGCAAGGGCAATGATAGATACATTCGGACCTGCTTCCAAAAATTGGTGGGCAGCACCGGTCCCGCGGTCACCACAACCGACTAAGGCTGCTTTCAAGGGCTTCCCGTCGGGTGCAATCTCAACAAAAGAATACATACCCAACTCTTCCGGTGTATAAACCTTCGCTTTGGCACCACCGGCACACGAACTCAACACGAGTGTGGGCAACCCCAAACTCGTTCCCGCTCCGATAAGAGCGGCATTTGATAAAAATTCTCTTCTTTTCATCTTAAATAATTTTTTTTTTATGTTTATTTTTTTACGCGGCAAAGGTACGCAAAAATTCTATACAAACCAAACTTTTTTGCTGTTTTTTTGAGAAATCTATCATTTTTTTTCTATCTGTTTCTCTATCTGTTTGTTTATCATATACTTACGCCTATTGTTCTATCTGTATAAAGTTGCAGCTGAAAAAAACTTTCAAAAATATTTGGTAGTTCAAAAAAAATAGCGTACCTTTGCAACATTATAAATTTTAAAAATATTTAATATGATTGCTTTTATTTTAGGTTTGTTTTCACTGATTGCAAGTGAACAACCGGTTAAACAGAATGTTAATTCAACGAAATTTGAATTGATAAAATTACCTTATTCCACCGATGCCTTAGAGCCGGTAATTAGTAGACAAACCATTGAGTTGCATCATGGAAAACATCTGCAAACTTATGTCAACAATCTGAACAATTTAGTTCAAGAGACAAGGTTTAAAAATGCCGATATTGAGACTATTGTGAAGGAATCGGAAGGTGGAATTTTTAATAATGCAGGTCAATTATTGAATCATAACCTGTATTTTACTCAATTTTCGCCTAACGGAGGCGGTGCTCCTTCGGGCAAATTGGCTGCTGCCATTGACGCCGCTTGGGGTTCGTTCGATAATTTTAAGAAAGAGTTTGAAACAGCCGGAACCGGTTTGTTTGGTTCGGGCTGGGTTTGGCTGGCAAAAGATAATGCCGGAAAATTGTCGATTACCAAAGAACAAAATGCAGGCAATCCGCTGACCAAAGGCTTAACGCCTCTGCTCGGTTTCGACCTGTGGGAACATGCTTACTATCTTGACTATCAAAACCGTCGCGCCGACCACCTGAAAGAATTGTGGAAAATTGTTGATTGGAAAGTGGTTGAAAGGCGGTATTGAGGACAATAAAAGCCTGTTGGGTGTTTGACAATTGAATTTTAACTGTTTGAAAAAACGACAGTTCGGCTTTTATATAAACAACAATAGGAAACCGAAATTTCCTATTGTGCTTACATACAAGTAACGGTACCAATCCGTCCTGCGGGCAACCTATCCGTAGAAAGGCTAAATATCATCTCTGTTTCCAGTCCGGGTCACAATTGGCTACGACCTTATCTTTCCGATATCTGCTGCAAAGGTACGACAAATTTTTCACATGTGCAAGCATTTTTGAAAAAAACTTTCAAAAATATTTGGTAGTTCAAAAAAAACATCGTACCTTTGCGCCCGAATAATAATAAAATATTTACGAACAATGAAAACAATCGTTCATTTAGACAGGTGGCGACGGACATTCCGACAGCGAATTTCGTCCCTTAGTTCGGTGGGTCAGCGTTTTGACCGCACAAGTGTTTCTTCCTCTTCGGCTTTTCAAGCCAATCTTTCCTCCTCCTGCATGCGAATGCGAATGTGTTGCTGTTGTTGATTCTTAACACGCAACATTCTTTTGTGCTTCTTTATATAAGCACAGTTTCAAAAAAAAAATTTTTAGTTACAATTTATTTATTTTCAATGATAATAAACGCACGATGTGTGTGACGTTTATTAGTATTAGTGTTAGTATTAGCGTCAGTGTGGCATTGCGGGCTTGACCCGCAATCCCCTGACAAAAAAAAACAATTTAAAAAACAATTTTAAAAGTATGAAAAAAGTAGTAAAAGTTACAATTGCAGCATTGCTGCTCGCCTTTGCAAACCCCGTGTCAGCCCAAAGCGGCGGCATAGAGATTAAAGGGCGCGTGTTAGATGAAGCCACCGGCGAATCGATTATCGGTGCCAACATTTTGGTGCTTGGTACGAAATCGGGAACAGTTTCCGACTTCGATGGCAATTTCTCCCTGAAAGCAGGGAGTGGTGTATCTGTCTCATTATCAATTAGCTACATTGGCTATAAGACTCTTGAGGTGGATGTGTATGAATACACTGAGCCGCTGACAGTGTATCTCCATGAAGACCGCAACTTCTTGAGCGAAGTGGTTGTGGTGGGCTATGGCACACAAAAGCGGAAAGAGTTGACGGGTTCCGTAGCAACAGTCAATAAACAAGCCTTGTCGCAAATTTCTACTTCGTTTGAAAGTTTGTTGGGCGGTGCTGTTTCCGGCTTGAACGTGACCCAAACTTCCGGACAGCCGGGTGCCGGATTCAATATCCGTATTCGCGGTGCCAACTCCGTAACGGCTGCCAATGAGCCGCTTTATGTGATAGACGGCGTGATTGTGTATGACGACAACGGAGCCACGTCGTCCGCTTCGGGCACAGGTGTTACCCGCGTAGGTGGTCGCATCGACCCTTTGGCGAGTATAAATCCGAGTGATATTGAGTCGGTGGATGTCCTGAAAGACGTGTCGGCTACCGCAATTTACGGGTCGCGGGGTGCCAATGGAGTTATCATTATTACTACCAAAAGTGGTAAAAAAGGGAAAAACAACATTGAGTATCAGTATTCTATCGGTGTGCAGCAAGCCGCTAAAAAGTTAGACCTGCTGGGGGCAAGCGACTGGGCGCGATTGAACAAGGAAATTTATCAGGTTACGGAGTTTGATAAAGGGGAATATTACGGATGGACTGATGCGCAGTTGGATGCTTTGGGCAAAGGAACAAACTGGCAAGATGCCGCTTTGCATACAGCCGCTTCTCAATCGCATCAGCTGACCATCAGCGGTGGCGACGAGAAGACACGTTACCTGGTGGCCGGTAATTTCACCGACCAAGCGGGTATCATTGTCAATACCGATTTCCAACGCTATACCGGACGTTTCAATTTTGAACGTGACTTGTTTAGCAATTTGACCATCGGGATGACGGCTAATGCGGGTAACCTCACACAAAACGGGTTGGCTGACTATGCAGGTATTGAAACCGGCAGCGCATCCAATTCGTTGAGTTATGTGATACTGATTCCGCAAACAGTGCCTATCTACAACGCCGATGGTACCTACAACTACAACAACATCCACGAAAAAGGCGACTTGCGGTATGGCGACCGCACCGTTAATGCGGTTTCCGACCTTTACAACACGGTTTCGCAAAGTACGCAAAATACCTTGCTGGGTAGTTTCTTCACCACTTGGACGATTATTCCCGAATTAAAAGCGAAAATCAGTGCCGGTACTAATCTGAATAATACTACTCAGAATTTCTTCGGTCCCTCTACTTCTGCCGCCGGTTTTTTGGCAAAAGGGTATGGCTCCATAGGAAACAAACGTACCACGTCATGGTTGTCGGAATACACCTTGAATTACACCAAACAGCTCCACAACGACCATTATATTGATATTTTGGCCGGTTATACCACCCAAACGAGCTATTGGGAGCGCACGGTTGTTTCCTCTACCCGATTCTCGAACGAAACGCTTACTTATCACAATTTGCAAGCCAGCGAAGGTCTTTTGGCTCCCACTACCGACGGTGCAAGAAATGCACTGAACTCATATTTGGGTCGTGTAAACTACACTTTCAAAGGGCGTTACAACTTGACTGCTACTTTGCGTGCCGACGGTTCTTCCCGTTTTGCTCCGGGTCATCAATGGGGTTATTTCCCGTCTGTGGGTGTATCGTGGAATGTGAACGAAGAAGCATTTTTACAGGACAATAAAGTCATTGACGACCTCAAATTAAGAGCCAGTTTGGGCACTGTGGGGAATCAGGAAATTGGCGATTACCTGTTCCTGGATACCTACAACACTGTAAATTATTCGTTCAATAACAGTATCGTAAAAGGTTATGTGAAAGGAAATCGTCCCAATTCCAACTTGGCATGGGAAACGACAGAATCCTATAATGTAGGTCTTGATTTTGGATTGCTGAAACATCGGTTGGGTGGCAGTATTGATGCCTATTATAAAAACACCAATAACTTGTTGCTGAATGTTCCGACAGAACGTACTTCGGGTTATGCTTCCATACTTAAAAATGCAGGTAGCGTTATCAACAAAGGGTTGGAATTGGAATTAAGAGGCGACATCATCAGTCGGAAGCACCTCAGTTGGACACTGTCCGGTAATATTGCCCGGAATATCAACGAAGTGGCAAAGGCAGAAGAAGTGTATAGCGGTGCTACTGTTTTGAGAAAAGGTGTGCCTTTCGGTGCTTTCTATGGCTTGGTGTTTGACGGTATCGTACAAGACGCTGCGGAAGCCGCCGCCGCACCGGTGCCTACCCGTAACAAGGAAACAGGAACGTCGGTATTGCCCGGTGATGTGCGTTACGTTGACCAACCCGATGCCAATGGTGTGAAAGATAATCAGATTGACCTCGACCACGACCGCGTAGTATTAGGTTCGCCTCATCCGGATTTCATCTATGGCTTCTCTACTTCTCTTCGTTACAGAGACTTGACATTATTTGCCGCCTTCCAGGGAAGTCAGGGCAACGAATTGTACAATGCTTTGCGCCGTACTTTGGAAACTCCCGACCCGCGTTACAATGGTGTAGCCTCTTTGAATGACCGGTGGACACCGGAAAATCATTCCAACACCGTGCCGAAAGCCGTTATCAAAGCGGTAACCGACTTGGACAGCCGCTACATTGAAGATGCTTCTTTTTTGAAATTGAAAACATTATCGCTCACTTATGTTTTGCCGTTCAGAATAGAAAAAGCACCGACCACCCGTTTCAGAGTATTTGCAACTGCCAGCAACTTGCTGACTTTTACCAAATACAAAGGATATGACCCGGAAGTTGCCAGTGGTACGGATAATGGTGTATATCCGACTTCAAGAACATTCACTTTTGGCGTGAACATCTCTTATTAAAAATAACAATTAAAAAAAATAAACACAATGAAAAAGATATTTTATACAGTAGTTGCTGCAACTTTATTTTCTTGCGGCGATAGTTTGGATCAAGATCCAATTGGAAAATTGACAGGGAAGGATTTCCCTAAGACGGATGCCGATGCCATATCCGCAGTGAATGGCATTTATCAGGCGGCAGAATTGAGTACCCGCTTCGGATACACGATTGACTTACCCTCCGACCTCACATCCACCGGTGAAAACCCGAACGGCGATGCAGGCTTCCTAAGCAGCCAGCAGTGGGAACCGGGCAACAGTTACATCACTTACATGTGGGAAACTTTCTATGCCGGTATTACCAATGCCAATGTGTTGATTGATGCCTTGGAAAGTCCGGAGAGCAAGATTACGCCTTCGCTGAGTACACGTCTCATCGGTGAAGCAAAATTCTTACGTGCCTATTATTATCAATATGCCGTTCAATTTTGGGGTGACGTGCCTGTTATTTTGCATAGAGGAGTCAATGATGAAGGAGCAAGTTTGACACGCGCACCGATTGATAGTGTTTACAAACAGATAGAGCAGGATTTGAAAGATGCCGCTACCTTGTTGCCTCGTGCCACAGCCTATTCCGGTACAGACCGCGGTCGTGCCTCTTGGGGTGCTGCTAAAGCGCTTTTGTCGAAAGTCTATTTGATTTGGGGACAAACGTCGCCTACTTTTACTCCTGTTGAGCAGAAAGATGCTTACGACAAATCTATTGCATTAGCTACGGAGGTAATCGGCAGCGGCGACTATCAATTGGAAACCGAATACAGGCGGAACTGGTCGGTAGAAAACCGCAATGGAATAGAAAGCATCTTCGCAACTCAACACAGTCTTTCTCAATCGTCTGACGGCGGCGGAGGTAATCACTTGCTGCACTGTGCTTTCTCAACCGGTTTTACGCAAACTTTGCCGCATGTGGTAGTGTCTAATATAAAATTCCGCAATGAGTTTAATCCGGACGACCAGCGCAAGGGAGTAACGTATGCCGACTCTATCTACAACCCGCTCAAACAGGAATGGTATCAGTTCGATGTGCCTCGCTATTCAAAATACATCGACCCGCTCGACCCGAATGGTTCTGCCAGCAATCGTAATCTCGACCGTACCGTTTTACGTTTTGCAGAAGTCTATCTGTTGCGGGCTGAGGCTCTCAACGAATCGAATAATGCACCGGCAGGTACTGCTATCGAAGATTTCAATGTAGTGCGCCGCCGTGCTTTCCAGTTGCCGTTGAATCAACTTTCTGCTACTTACGATTTTCCGGCTGACATTCGTCCCGCAGGATTCCGTGACACCGGTGGCACTTATACATCTGATTACGAGGGATTTAAGGTAGCCATCCAACAGGAACGCACGTTTGAGTTGACTTACGAGCAAAATCGCCGTTTAGACTTGTTGCGCTGGAAAATATTAGTGAAGGCATTAAAGGCTTCCGGTGTGCCTGCAAAAGACTATGTGAGTTTGAGAAATTATCGCTTCCCAATACCAAAATCGCAACGCGAAATCAATCCGACACAATTGTGGCAGAATTGGGGCTTTGATGGTTACGATGAAGCAAAAACGGGAGCAAACCCGTATGCAAGTTGGGAATTGCCGTAAAAAAAAAAAGCAAAGTTTTTAGTTGGCACCCTCCCGCCTGTGATTGGTCGGAGGGTGCTTTTTTGGCAGAGTAGCCATAGCGGTTCTCCTATGCGAAAGAGTAAATTTTTGCACAATTCGCGCAAAAGCATTACCTTTGTGGCGATTTTACAACAATAATATGAAAGCAATAAATTTAGCAATGATTGGATTAGGTTTATTTACCGCCTGCTCTTCCCCATCAGGGAGGTTGCAAGACGGTATTTGGCGCGGCACATTGGCAGTGCACGACAACAAGCAAGCTCCGTTTTTATTCGAGGTGCAGCACGCCAACACGGATTCTGCCACAGTCACTTTGCTCAACGGTGAAGAGCGCGTGCCCCTGACCGGCATTCAGTATAGTGCCGACACGGTGTTGATGCCTGTTGAGTCGTATGACGCGGTGATACGCGCCGTAGTGACGAAAGACAATTTGGAGGGGCGGTTTATTAAAAACTATGTTGAAAATGATGAGGGCATTGCTTTCAAAGCCGAAAGAGGAGGCGTAATATCCCGCTTTGAAGCCGTTGCAACGCCTGCATCCGTTTCGATTGACGGTAAATGGGACGTTCTTTTTATCAACGGCAAAAACGACACGACGCGCAATGTAGGTATTTTCAAGTCGGAAAATCAAATCGTAACCGGCTCCATACTAACTAATTCGGGTGATTTGCGATTTTTGGAAGGAGCTTTGACGGAGCAAGGCGTTGTGCTGTCGGCATTTAGCGGCTTGAGTCCCTATTTGATTGAAATCAATTTCACGGACGACACCTCGTTTGCAGGCGCGTTTTATACCGCACGCAGTCAAACAAAATTGGTTGGCAAGCGCAACCCCCAAGCGGCTTTGGATGATGCGTATGGATTGGCGCAACTCAAACGCGGATTTTCGTCATTAAGTTTTGCGTTGCCCAACACAGAAGGCAAAATCATCTCAATCAACGATGAGCGTTACAAAGGCAAGGTAGTGATTGTGTCCGTTTTGGGCAGTTGGTGCCCCAATTGTTTGGACGAATTGCAATTTTTAGCACCATGGTACGATGCCAACAAAGACAGAGGCGTGGAAGTCATCGGCTTGGCTTTTGAGCGAAAAGACGATATGGATTATGCCAGAAAAGCCATCAATCGCCTGAAAGAACGGTTTGGCGTAAACTACGAAATCCTGTTTGCAGGCAGGGCAAAGCCGGAAACCATAGCCAAAGTATTGCCGGAAGTGCAAAATTTTGGAGGCTACCCCACCACCATCTTCATAGATAAAAAAGGAAAAGTGCAAAAAATCCACACCGGCTATAGCGGACCGGCCACCGGCTTATTTTACGAGGAATTCCAAAAGGAGTTCAATCAGCTGGTAGATAATCTGTTACAATAAAATAAGGCAAAGTTTTTCTTTTTGAGATTTTTTCTCATAGTCGGCACCTCCTGCCTGTGATTGGTCGGAGGTGCTTTTTTGCTTTTTATCCCGTAGGGATAAAACACAGCTTGTAAAAAATAGTACCTGAAAAAAAAGATTTAGTTTTCCATTTATTTTTCTTTATTCAAAAAAAAACACTACCTTTGCAGCAGTAAAAATGAAAAATAAAAATTGACTGTATGAAAAATAATCGTCTTAATCCGTTGAATGACTATCTGTTCCTCAAATGTATGGGGGAGAAGGGTGATGAGGTGCAACTTCTGGCATTTCTTAATGCCGTGTTGCATCGCACCGGCAAGGATAATCTGCAATCGGTGGAAATCCGTGAGGACAGGATGTTCTCAGCCGAAATCATCGGTGACAAGACGAGTATTCTGGATGTCCGAGCTAAAACTGCCGACGGGACGAAGGTGAATGTGGAGGTGCAACTCAGCAATATGGGCAATATGGATAAACGCAGTCTGTTTTACTGGAGCCGTGATTTCTCGGAAAGTCTCGAAAAGGGGCAAGACTATTTGGAACTGCCTGCGGTCATCAACATCAACATCGTCAATTTTGAGTTTCTTCCGGGGGATGATTTTCATACGAGTTTCCACTTGTGGGAAGACCACAACCGTGAATGTATGCTCAGCGATGCACTGGAAATACATTTCATAGACATGGTGAAATTCAGATGTCTGGTAGAGAAGGATTTTCTGAATGATCCCCTGCACCGTTGGCTAATTTTTTTGGATAAAAATGCAGATAAAATAATTTTAAAGAAGGTAATAAATATGGATCCGGCAATACAAAAAGCACAGGAAAGAATAACTTTCGTGGCGCAAGACAAAGAAAGTCTTAGGGAGTACAGAATGCGTGAAAGGGCAATGTGGGATTTCACCAGTGCCATGAACTTCGCAAGGAAGGAAGGCGAGGGAAAAGGAATTGTCATCGGCGAAAAAAGAGGCGAAAAACGAGGAGTTGTCATTGGCAAAAAACGAGGAATTGGCATTGGCGAAAAACGAGGAGTTGTCATTGGCGAGAAACGAGGAATTGGCATTGGTGAAAACAGAGGAATTGGCATTGGCGAGAAACGAGCAACCGCAAAACATGCCCTCAAATTAGCCCAGCGTGGCATGAATGTCGTTGAGATAGCCGACATTATTGATTTGAACATTGAAGAAGTGAAGAAAATCATAAATAATGCGCAATAGCAAAGGGTATGAGATTGTGTGACAATTTGCTACGGGCGGGGATATGCTGGGCTTTCAGCCCGAACCGTCATTGCGGGTCAAGCCCGCAATAACGAAATTAACAAACATTAACATGATGAAGTGTTAAAATTTAAAAAATCCATTGTCATTTCAAAAACATTCTCTACCTTTGCCGCCGAGTTGCTTTGTGGCAATTCACAAAAAAATTTGTTAAACATTAAAATTAAAATTTATGAAACAAAAATGTAAGCACAAAAAGTTTGCAAACTTCGCAAAAAGTTTGCTGTTGAGCAGCGTTCTCTTGGGGGGGGGGGGGCGCAAAGCATTCGCGCTGAGGCGCCGCAGGAGGCGGCGCAAGTTACAAATGTGTCGGCTCGGACAAAGACCGTTACCGGTTTCGTGTATGACGAAAACGGTGAGGCAATGCCCGGAGTCAACATCACCGTCAAAGGTTCTCCCCGCGGGGTAGCGACCGATGTGGATGGTTCGTTCAAAATAGACGTTTCGCCGACGGATGTTTTGGAAGTTTCTTTTTTGGGGTACGACCTCTACTCTGTGGAGGTGGGCGACAAGGCGAGTTTTGTGATTCCGCTCAAGCCCAAGTCGAATGAGTTGGATGAAGTGACCGTGGTGGCTTTCGGCAAGCAGAAGAAAAGTAGCGTGGTTGCCTCCATTGAGACGGTCAAGATTTCAGACCTGCGGGTGCCTGCCTCCAACCTTACCTCTGCTTTTGCAGGGAAGATTCCGGGCTTGATTTCCTATCAGACCAGCGGTGAACCGGGACGCGACAATGCACAGTTCTTTGTGCGCGGCGTTACCACTTTCGGGTACGCTACGTCGCCGCTGATACTGATTGACGGCTTTGAATCTACTGCCGATGATTTGGCGCGTATGCAGCCCGACGACATCGAGAGTTTTTCTATCCTCAAAGATGCTTCGGCGGCGGTGCTCTACGGCTCTCGTGGTGCCAACGGTATTATCCTGATTACCACGAAGGGTGGACGTGAAGGGAAAGCAAAAATCAATGCGCGCGTGGATGTCAATGTGAACACACCTACCGCGCTCCCCGAAATGATTGGCGGCGTGGAATACATGCAATTGTACAATCAAGCACGTATCTCCCGCAGCAATGGAGTATCGGAACCCTTTTACGATGAGCAGAAGATACAGGCAACCATGCGGGGCGAGAATCCGATGATTTACCCCAATGTGGACTGGTATGATATGCTGTTCAACAAGCAGACCGTTAACACGAAAGCTAACGTGAACATATCGGGTGGAGGAAAAGTGGCTACCTACTTTGTATCAGCAGGCTACGAAAACGAAAACGGCTTGCTGAAAGTGGATAAGCGGAACAATTTCAACAGCAACATCGACATCAACCGCTTTAATCTACGTAACAATGTGATTTTCAAACTGTCACCCACTACCACCTTGGACACTCGGTTGCAGGCGCGGTACGAAAAATTTACAGGTCCCGGAACCTCGGCAAACGACATTTTCAAAACGACGATGGAGGCCAATCCTGTGGATTTCCCTGCGGTCTATACACCCGATGCAGCACATCTGTGGACTAACCACACACTGTTCGGAAGTATAGATGCTGATAACCCGGGCGAATTTAAAACAAACCCTTATGCCCAGATGGTAAGTAGCTATACAACCAGTGACCAAAGTACCGTGGTGGCGCAAGCTACCCTGTTGCAGGATTTGGATTTCATTACGAAAGGACTGAAACTGCAAGCCAAAGTGTCTGCCAGTACATATAGTACGTATAGCTTTACCAGAGGATATACGCCATATATTTATGGGTTGGCGGCGTATGATGCTGTTTCCGGCGACTATGAATTAGGCGAACTGAAAAAAGGCAGCAACACGCTTAATCCCACTGGCGGGAGCCGCAATACTTCCTCCAAGTATTATATTGAAGCCCGTGCGAACTGGGACCGTACGTTCGGCTTGCACTCCGTAGGTGCCATGACGGTGCTGACGGTGCAGGAAAATCTGTTTACCCCCGATGGCAATTCCTTATTTGAGACCTTGCCCGAACGGAATGTCGGCAATTCGGGGCGTGTGACCTACGACTTTGATGACCGTTATTTCGCTGAATTTGGGTATGGCTACAATGGTTCGGAGAAATTTAGCGGCTCCAAGCAATTCGGTTTCTTCCCCTCTGTCGGTGCCGGTTGGTTGGTGTCCAACGAATCATTCTGGTCGCCCGCCAAGGACATTGTGGATTTGCTGAAGTTTAAATTCACTTGGGGAAAAGTCGGTAATGACGCTATTTCGGATAGAGCCGGGCGTTTTCACTTCCTCTCTGATATGCAATCCGGTGGCGCATACGGATTTACCTTTGGCGAAAGCATGGCAGTCAATTATCCGGGCTACCAGATACGCAGGTATTCCAATACCAATATCGGATGGGAAGTGTCCGAAAAAACCAATCTCGGCTTGGAGTTAGGTTTGTTGAAAAATTCTCCGCTAAAATTTCAGGTGGATTTCTTCCAGGAAAAGCGAA
This sequence comes from Candidatus Symbiothrix dinenymphae, assembly GCA_001417715.1. Classification (GTDB taxonomy): domain Bacteria; phylum Bacteroidota; class Bacteroidia; order Bacteroidales; family Azobacteroidaceae; genus Azobacteroides; species Azobacteroides dinenymphae. The sequence continues at coordinate 14,040 of BBRT01000216.1, read as the reverse complement.
GCAACATTTATATGGAGCGTGTGAATTTCCCGGCATCGGGAGGCTTGGAAGCCCCTATATTCGGAAATGTCGGCAAGGTGGAATCGAAAGGTGTAGATGGCTCTATTGACTATCAGCAGTTTTTTAACAAGGATTTTTGGCTCACAGGGCGTGCCAATTTTACGTATGCCACAAACAAATATACAGAATTTGATGAGCCGGAATACGCTGATGCCTACCGCTATCGGAAAGGGCATCCTGTCGGTCAGACGTGGGGTTTGGTGGCAGAGCGGCTTTTTGTGGATGAGTGGGAAGTGGCACAATCTCCCTCACAAGTCGATTTAGGAGGTACTCCCCAAGCCGGTGACATAAAATATACAGATGTCAACGGCGACGGAAAGGTGGATTTGAATGACCAGATAGCCATGGGCTACCCTACGACACCGGAAATACAGTATGGATTCGGTCTGTCTGCCGGTTATAAGAATTTCGACCTCTCTTTCTTCTTCCAAGGAAATGCAAGAGTTTCGTTCTTTATCGACCCTGTCGGCATCGCTCCTTTTCATAACAGGCGCAATGCTTTAGCCATAGTAGCGCGTGGCTCCTGGACAGAAACAAATCCGGACGTGCATGCCTTCTGGCCCCGTTTGTCGACGACACTCATAGAAAACAATTTCGGGAGAAATGAAGAAACAGAGACTGAAAAAAACTGGACTTCTTCCTGGTGGTTGCGCGACGGCTCGTTCTTGCGCATGAAAAACGTTGAAGTGGGATACAACACGAGTGCCCTCAAGAAGATAAAAGTGGAAAATCTCCGAGTCTATTTCAGCGCAGAAAACCTGTTCGTAGTCAGTCCCTTTAAGTTATGGGATCCCGAAATGGGAGGTAATGGAATGGGTTATCCGCTCAATCGGAGGTTTAATGTGGGGTTACAATTGTCATTTTAATGTCTGAACTGTGATTTTAATATGATTAATTTGATTAGTATGATTAGTATGATAAATAATAAAAAAAATATGAAAATGAAAAAAAATATTTATAAAAATCGTAGAGACGTGGCGCGCCACGTCTGTACATTCACTGTGGCGGCGATGTGTATTTTCCCGTCATGCAGTGATTTTCTGGATGTTGTTCCCGACAAGAGCATGACCTTGGAAAGCGTGTTTGTAACAAAGGAGGAGGCATATAATGCATTGGCAAAAGCATACAGTTATCTGCCGCATGAAGAGTGGCGGCAGTCATCCTGGTTATTGGGTGACGAGTGGGTGCAACCTCAGCATCTGGATGGCCAAGATAACAACGGGAACCAATATAAAGCTATCTGGATTATGAGGGGTGGTCGGCAGAGTGCCACTGCGTCCCTATTGGGAAGATGGCGGACGGGGCCTCCAAGTGCGGAGGGGTCAAATTCTGTGGGTCCGCCGCAGGCACCAAACCTCTATGAAGGCATCAATACATGCAATCTTTTCATTAGCAGAGTAGATGGGATAAATGACATGGAAGCGGAGGAAATAGCGGATTGGAAAGCGCAGGTGACATTTCTGAAAGCGTATTATCATTTTTTGCTGTTGCAGCAGTATGGTCCCATCATCATTATGGACGAACTCACTTCGCCGGATGCCGAGCCGAGCAAGCTGTACTATTCGCGCAGCAAAATAGACAAGTGTTTTAACTACATCACAGCGACGATGAAGGCAGCCATACAGAATCTTCAGCTTCAAAAGGAAGGTGCTGACCTCGGACAGGTCACCAAGGTGGCAGCGCAATCTATTCTGGCGAAGGTGTTGGTGTGGAGGGCAAGTCCGTTTTATAGCGGCAACGACGATTACCGCAATTTCAACGATTGGGATGGACAGCCCTTTTTCCCGCAGGACGATGCCGCAACCACAAAAAACAAATGGAAAGAGGCAGAAGAAGCCGTAGATGCAGCCATTGCGCTGTGCCCGAGCAGCGGAGTGGAACTGTATCATTACGACAACAAACGAATGCTGCTGGAAGACATCCCCGATTTAAGGAAGAATCCCAGAATACAGACACTCTATGATTTGAGATGGGTGATTACTGACCCCTGGAATAAGGAGTTGATATGGGGAAATTCCAATTCCAGAGTCATACTCGATAATGATTATTACCTGCTTGGTGATGCCCAGATTAGGCAGAATACACCAATAGCTCATCAAAATGTTGAAATGTTGTCCCACAATTTTTTGGGAGCCACTTACAAAACCCTGGAAAGGTTTTATACCAAAAACGGACTTCCATTAGATGACGACAACGACCCTTCTTTCGACCCCGCACGGAGGGGTGACCACCCGGTGAATACGCCTGACACGACGGGAGGTAATTACGCCTATCTTGGGTTTCTACAGTCCAACTTTCCAACGGTTCAACTCAATTTAAACAGGGAGCCGCGCTTCTATGCCAATTTGGGTATTACCGGCGGTTATTGGCGGAGTTATGGTACTCGAATTTCAACAAGCATGTATTCCGGTCAGAATGGTGCTTACGGCGGCAACAACCGCTTTTGGTCGGGAATAGGTGTGCAAAAAATTGTACACCCCAACAGTAAGAATCAAGCCTGGGGGCAGATAGCCAACTATCCGACACCCATTATTCGTATGGCGGATTTGTATCTGATGAAAGCAGAAGCACGCCTCCAGTATTTGGGTGCACCGGATCCGGACGTGTATGCTGCCATCAACGAGGTGCGTACCAGAGCCGGTATTCCAACGGTACAAGTTGCCTATACCACTTATGCAAAGTCTTCGGTATCGACTAACTATCAGACCAAAGACGGCCTGCTCGACATTATCCTGAACGAAAGAGGCAATGAGTTCGCTTTTGAAGGACATCGGTTTTGGGACATGCTCAGGTACAAAAGAGCAGTCACCGAGTTTTCAATTCCCGTAACGGGGTGGAACTACAATGGTGGTGATGCCGCATCATTTTTTCAGCAGAGCCTCTTGCAGGAGCGCTTGTTCACCTTGCGGGATTGCCTCTGGCCTATTCCCACGCTGGAATTGACCAAGAATGTCAAACTTAAGCAGAATCCCGGGTGGTAGAGTTTAGAGTTTAGAGTTTAGAGTTTAGATATTAGAGTTTAGAGTTTAGATATTAAAAATTTAAAAATTAATGATTATGAACAATTTTAGAAATATAGCAATTTTATTGCTTATTGGTGTGGCGGGTTTTTATGCCTGCGAGGAGGGTGAGCGGTTTGGGATTTCTTCGGACGATACTACTCCGCCTAATCCTCCTCATTTTGATAGCATTCGCCCACTTGCCGGTGGGGCTCGGATTTTTTACAAGATTCCCGACGATGTGGATTTGCTGAGTATTGAGGCAGCCTTTACTGCTACAAACGGCGAAGTGGTAAAGTCTGCCGTGTCGTTAATGGCACCGCCGGTACTGGAGATATTCGGCTTGAGCGATACTCTTGAGAAGACGATTGATTTTTATGCCTTGGACAGAGCGGGCAACAAATCGACCATCCAACAACTTAAAGTAAAGCCCCAAGAGCCTACCTACACCAGAGTGGCGAAATCGCTAAACGTACATGCCGGTTTCGGCTCTTTGTTGGTGACTTGGAAAAACGAATTAGGACTGGATGTCAATGTATTTGTGGATTTCACTTTTTCGGACAATGGTGTAACACGTTCTCTCCGTCAGGCCTATTCATCACGAGACTCAGTGGAACGAAAACTCATCAAAAGCGACAAATTTTCGACATCAAACCCAATCAGTGTGAAGGTAAGTGTTGAAGACCGCTATGGGAACCTGTCGGCACCCATAGATAAGGGACAGATAACGTTGCAGAGCGATGAACTGATAGACAAAAAAGCTTGGGAAGTTCCCGTAGTGGGCTATCCTATGGGTGGCGTGACTATGTCAGACGGAAGTTCATACGGCTCACGTGTCGGTATGGCAATTGATGGAATTATTAATGATTTACTGCATCCGGGAAATTTCGCACATTTTGGTTATACCATACCGGCTAATCAATCCCTACCGGCGTTTAATCTCCTTATTGACCTTGGTGCTAAATACCGACTAAGCCGTATTCTCACTCATCAGAGGTATTTCGCTTACATGGAACAACTAACGAATCCCGGTGATTCTAATTATGGTGGCATACGAGGTGAGCTTTATCGCAATGAAAATGTGGGGATATACAGGATGTATTGGTGGGATGGACTTGACGATGGAACATCCGGCGACTGGCGAGAGATAAGTCAAGTGAAAATTCCGATGCCGCCTCTGGGAATGAGTTCTGCAGAAATTGCTAAATTAGGGTTGTTAGGCGATGAATCCTTAATGTATCCGGACAGTTCGGGCTTTACACCCCCAACCCGTTGGTTCAGATATGAGTCAGTCAAACCATTTGCTAATAATTATAATGCTGCGAACATCTACGCGTCTTGCCTGTCCGAGATAACGCTGTATGGGAAAAAAGAAGAGTGACAGAAATTACAAATTAAAAATTAAAAATTAAAAAAGATGAAAAAATATTTTATTTTGATAGGAGTTGTTGCCGCCATGTATTCGTGCGACAATGATATTTATGACAACATCAAAGAGATGGTTGATACAGAAAAGGTGTATCCGGCGGGATACAATCAAGTTCTCGTCTCACAAATGGGACTGGCAGGCGAGAATCGAGTGGAAATTGATTTGAACGGGGGAAACCGCGATACTATCTTTCTTCCGAGAGCTGTAAGGACGGTGGTGGAATATGACGACACGATAGTGAAGTTTACCCCCGCCCGCACCTGGGTGAGTATTGAGGGGCTTACCCTTCCACAAACGTATAACTTTAAGATTTATACCGAAGACGAGTTTGGCAATAAATCTGTGCCGGTAATGGCTTCAGGAAAACCTTTCACTGCAGCGGATAAAGGTGCGCTGATAGTTATACCCACAGTTTCCGTTTCCACATCGCAAGCTGCTATCGTTTGTAATGCAACCAATATATATACTTTTTGCGGTCTAAGCTACAATTATACCGACAAAGACAATGTTGAACATAGCGATACAATCGATACACCCTCGTTTCTATTAAGTAATTTGGAAATCGACCACATCACTCAGGTGAACATTGCTTACTATCTAAGACCGAAGGATGCCATTGATACGGTGCTTGTTGCAGATACGATAAATGTTAAAACGCGCACTCAGGCAGAGTTCAACGCTTACATGAGCGAAACGCAACCATTTATGGGTCCGCACACCGTTTCTTTCGCTGCACCCTGCGACATACGCGCGTATGACTTCGACACTGCGAACGGCTTCCCCACCGGCGAAGGTAAGGCCTTTCATGACAACGAGCCCGGAAGGCAAGGCGGCGACAGTTACCGTGTTGATAACGGAGATACGGGAAGCGCTGCTGTTGAAGAGTATGCGTATAATCCGGGGTGCGTCGGATGGGTGATAGCCGGTGAATGGCTGGTTTATACGATAGACGTTGCAAATGCAGGAGATTATTCCATAGAGACGCAACACGGTGGTGTCAGCCAGTATCATATTGAAATAGATATGTTAAACATATCGGGTATCGTATCTTCTGTCAATGGATGGGCTATGGCTATACCGAAGGTAACACTGACCGCAGGACCGCATAAAATCAAATATTATGTTGAGGCAAACGGTACTAATTTTTTCGGAATACAAATCACGCATGTACCTTAGTTATTTTGCTTATCTTTGCAGCAAATAAAAAAAATAAATAATAAATAAAAAATAAAAATTAAAAATGAAGAAAAAAACAATTACAGTGTTCGCCTTATTGATGGCGTTCACTTTCAGCGCAACCGCACAAAGCGGACGTACCACCATTTCTCTAAACGGAGAATGGGAGTTTGAACAGACATTGCAGGCATTCCCGCCGAAAAAGTACACGAAGAAAATTCCGGTTCCGGGGCTTGTTCATCTGGCTACGCCACGTATTGAGGAGTACGAAAAATACTTCAAACGTCCTGAAAGTGTTGAGCAACAAGATCAACACAATTTTCTGGACCGCGATTATACGCCCAAATACAACTGGTATCGCAAAATGGTGGATGTTCCTGCCTCCGAAAAAGGGAAAGAAGCGTATATAACGGTTAAAAAGAGCCAATATGTTACGCAAATATTTGTAAATGGATTTGATATAGGCTCTTCGATGGAGTGTTATACGCCCATTGACTTTCCGGCATCGCATGCTATCCGGTATGGAGGCAAAAACGAAATCATTATCAAAGTGGGCGACCGCGCATGGCTTCCGAGTGAAACGCCGGGAAGCACTGACAAGGAAAAAGTTCATTATCTGTCCGGAATATGGGACGATGTGGAACTGTCTTTCACGGGCTTGCAACGTGCGCACAAAGTATTATTGTTGCCTTCGGTAGCCACTAAAAAAGTGAAAGCAAAAGTGATGATTCGCAGTTTGTATCCCCCGCAAATGCTTTATGCCGGCAGGATGTACGACCCATGCAAAATAAATGTGGCGATTTATGAAAAAAAATCGGGTAAAAAAGTAGCGGAACAAGAGATAAGCGCCTGGCCCAAACGCGACAATCAAACCGTAGTGGAGTTGGATGTTCCGATGCCGGAATTTACCGCATGGAGTCCCGATAATCCTTTTATGTACAGCGCGGAAGTCAGCGTGTACGACAGGGACAAATTGAGCGACACAAAAATCGTCTCTTTCGGAATGCGCGATTTCGGCAAAAGTGGAAAACATTTTGTACTCAACGGCAAAAAAATCTATCTGCGTGGCAGCAACATCACCCTGCAACGCTTTTTTGAAGACCCCGACTGTGGCAATTTGGCATGGAACCGTGAATGGGTCACCCGCCTGATGTCCGAACTTCCCAAAGAAGTTCACTGGAATGCGATGAGAATATGCGTGGGCTTGGTTCCCGATTTCTGGTACGATATAGCAGACGAAGCAGGACTTCTGCTGCAAAACGAATGGTTCTACTGGCAAAATCACGGGTGGGAAGACCAAACCCGTAAAGAATTTTTCAACTGGGTGTGGAGTGATGGCAATCATCCGAGCATTGCTATCTGGGACGCCATCAACGAAAATGTGGACATTTATATCGGCAATACACTAATTCCCGAGTTAAAAAAATTAGACCCGACAAGAATCTGGGACACCGGCTTCATGACTTCCGACGAAATGGCAGCCGACGAAATGGACGAACCACATCCGTATCGTGCATTGACGCAGATGCATTCCAAGGAGTTGAACGATTTTTTTGCCAAAAATCCGTATAATCTCGGCAAACTCGACGAATGGGCAGGGTTTGAAAAAATGCTGGATGCAAGTTCACCGCAATTAGCCAATGAATATGGTTGGATATGGCTCTGGCGGGACGGAAGACCGGCAAAAGTAACTGTAGGCAATTACAGCTACTTCCTTGGAGACGACGCCACGGCGGAACAACGCCGCGAACTGCAAGCCTACTGGTTACAATTAGAAACCGAATGGCTGCGAAATGAACGCTCTTTGGCAGGTGTGCTGGCTTTTTGCCACCTGACAAACAATTACGGATTCACCGGCGACTGGTTTATTGACAATATCAAAGATTTGAAGCCTGCGCCGGTATTCGGATGGTTTCGGCACTGTTTCAATCCTTCCGGCGTATTTATCAATCTGACGGACGAACGCTACACGAAACATACGACTCCTCATGCGCCCGGTTCGCAGTTGGTTTTTAATCTGGTAGGTATCAACGATAATTCTGTCGAGGTGCGCGGAAAAACAACCGTGAAACTCTACGATGCCAACGGAACCGTCCAATATTCCAACACGGTAGATGCGGCTATTAATGCGTATGGGAAAGTAAATATCCCTTATTTGATGACGCTGCCTACTGCCGAAGGCGGCTACCTGCTGACAGCAGAATATTTGGAAACGGGCGCTCAATCGCCGGTAATCAGTCGGCGATATATAAAAATCGGTAATCAAAATACCGTGTATAAATTTCACAATATTAAATTTTAAATAAGTAATAAGTAATAAATAATAAATAATAAAATGAACAGAAAAAAAGTATGTATGGCGCTTGGACTGATGGTCGGCGCATTATGTTTCGGACAACAGCCGAATACGGCAACCGAACAGGGCATGTATTTTGCCAAGAAAAGTTATGTCAAAAAATCGCCGTTGCCGACTTATCAGCAAATCAAACCGGACTTGCCGCAGCCGATTTATGACGAGAACCCGTTGTGGCTCGACGTTTGGTGGAAAGCGTGGGAGTTAGTGTTTGCCCATTTTTATGAACCTACCGAAGCTAACGGTTTCGTATCGCCTTACTTCGATTCGGCTTTCGGTGGCAATACGTTTCTCTGGGATGACAGTTTCGTTAGCATGTTTACCAATTATGCGCATCCGATGGTGAGCGCTATTGCAGGCTTGGACAATTTCTACTGCAAGCAATATTCTAATGGAGAAATTTGCCGTGAAATCACTCGCGCCACCGGAAAAGATTACACAGAATGGGTCAATACGGAAAACGTGCCGCTTTACAGTGCTTGGGGATATTTTTTCCTTGTCGGCGAACAAAAACACACGAGGGCAGCTGTTGAATACATCGGTCGCCCGACCCCATCGCCCAATCCTCACAATACATTAGACGCTATGAATCACCCCATCCTTGCCTGGGCGGAATGGGAAAGTTACAAAATCACCGGCGACAAGGAACGGCTTAAAATCGTATTGGAACCGTTAGTCAAATATTACGAAGCCTTGCAGAAATATATCCGGCAGGGAAATGGTTTGTACATGACCGACTGGGCGAGTATGGACAATTCGCAGCGAAACAGCTGGTTAGCCGGCGGCGGAACAGGAATCGATATTTCTTCCGAAATGGCACTTTTTGCTCGAAATCTTTCCGACATCGCAGGCGTTCTCGGGAAGAAAGACCTCGTCAAACAGTATGCGCGGGAAGCCGATGAATTGTCGGCAATTATCAACAAGAAAATGTGGAACGCCCGCGACGGCTTTTATTTTGACCTGAATCTGAGCGAAGAGCAATCGAGCATAAAAACCGTAGCCGGTTTCTGGCCGCTGGTAGGCGGGGTTGCTTCCGCGCAACAGGCACAAGCGTTGGCTGCTCAACTGCAGAATCCGAAAACATTCGGACGCAAATATCCCGTCCCCACGCTGGCTGCCGACCAAAAAGCATACAAATCTTATGGTGACTATTGGAATGGCGCAAACTGGGCGCCCACCAACACAATGGTAATACGCGGATTGGAAAAGTACGGATACGACAGCCTCGCCTCTACGATTGCATTGAAGCATTTGGAACAGGTGGCAGACGTTTTTAAACAAACAAACACGATTTGGGAAAATTACATGCCGGATTCCCTGTCGTATGGATTGCATCTCAACGGTTGGTCTGCCGGGAAAGATGTTGTTGGCTGGAGTGGAATGGGTCCTGTCATGTATTTTTTGGAATATGGCATTGGCTTAAAACCGGACGCCGTCCAAAACCAACTGACATGGACTGTCAGAAGCCAACAGCCCACAGGTTGCCGCAATTACCGGTTCAACGGACACACGGTATCGCTCATTGCAAAAACGGAAGGAAACAACACGGTTATCGAAGTGGATTCGGATGGTTCTTTTACGCTCAATATAAAGAAAGGTGAGCGGATTTTGAAAAAGAAGATTCGGAAAGGGAATCAGAAAATCATAATTTAATCATTCATAAAAATATAATTACGATGAAAAAATTTAGTCATTATGCATCATTGGCATTACTATTTGTCGGCTACTCCTGCGGACATTCGGAGAATACACCTGCTCTTCAGGAGCGAAAGGTAGTCAGCCTGAACGGGCAATGGCAAATCGCCAAAACCGACGGCGAATTGCCGGACGTTTTCACGGCAACCACTTCGGTGCCGGGCGTTGTTGACCTTGCTGTTCCGGCGCTTGATACGGTCGGAACTGCTTACAGGGACAGAAGTTGGTACTGGCACAAACGCACGTTTGACCTGGCAAGCACGGACTTTGATGTGATTCGGCTCAAGATTTTCAAAGCCAAATACCAGACAAAGGTCTATATCAACGGGCAGTTTGCGGGTGAAAACGCATTTTGCTTCACGCCGTCGTATTTCGACGTCAAGCCGTTCCTGAAACCTGCCGGACAGCCGAACGAGATTGTTATCGGTGTGGGTAGCAAAGCGGAAATGCCGGACAGCATCCCGAACGGGCACGACTACGAGAAGATAAAATACATCCCCGGCATCTACGACAATGTGGAAATCACGCTATCCAAACGCCCGTTTATCAACAATATCCAATGTGTGCCGGATATTAAAAACGAGAAACTCCGCGTAGTAGCCGAAATTGAAACGGATGCGCCCAACACCTTGGCGCTGACCTATACCGTTTCCAAAAGCAAGTCGGGTGGGAGAGTGGCTTCAAAGACCATTTCGTCCAAAGCAATCGTCAAGGATGGATATGCTGTTGTTGATTTTGAAATTGACATGAAAGGGGCAAAATTGTGGACACCCGAAACGCCATTTTTGTACGAACTTGCCTTGAGTACGGGCGCGGATGACAAGCGCGTCCAATTTGGGATGCGGTCGTTCCGTTTTGATGCGGAACGGAAAATCGCCTTACTCAACGAAAAACCGTACTACATACGCGGTACCAACGTCTGCATTTTCCGTTTCTTTGAAGACCCCGACCGTGGCACTTTGCCTTGGGACTCGCAATGGACGGTTGCCTTGCACAAGAAATTCAAGGATATGCACTGGGAAATGGCACGTTACTGCATCGGCTTCCCGCCCGAACGGTGGTACGAAATTTGCGACAGCCTCGGCTTCATGATACAGGACGAATATCCCATCTGGGGCATCAATCGCTTCAAAGTCCCTCAGATAGCCGAAGAATATCGGCGATGGATGCGCGAACGCTGGAATCATCCGAGCGTGGTTATCTGGGATACTCAAAACGAAACCATAACACCACGGACGGCAGAAGCAGCGCAACAGGTACGCGCCCTCGACCTGTCCAACCGTCCATGGGAAAACGGCTGGTCTGACCCGATGGTGGCAACCGACCCTGCCGAATCACATCCCTACCTCTTTATTCATTTTCGTCTGAGCGAACCGTTCATGTATTCGCAGTTATACGCCGACCCGGAAGAGGGATACAAAAAATACTTCTTCGGCAAAGTTCGCCGTGCGGATAACGATGCCAGCAACCGTTCGCCCATAACCAGAGGAACAGATTCCATTTTCCCCAATCCTTCACTTATCAATGAATACGGCTGGATATGGCTGAACCGTAACGGTACAACCACTACGCTGACCGACAATATCTATGAGATACTCTGGAACGGAAGTCAACTGACTTCGCAGGAACGCCTGCATATTTTCGGTCGTCATCTGGCAATGCTGACGGAATACTGGCGTGCACACCGACAGGCGGCAGGCATACTGCATTTCTGCGGATTGGGCTATTCCCGCCCCGACCCCCCGCGCGGTCAAACGTCCGACCACTGGATTGACATCCGCAACCTGACGTATGAATCGGAATTTTACCAATATGTGAGACCGTCTTTCGCTCCGGTGGGGCTGATGGTGGACGTGTGGGAGAAATCCTATCCGGGTGCCGGCAAACTGACCGTTCCCGTGTATGTCATCAACGACCTCGAAAAGCCGTTTAAGCAGAAGCTCACATTGACACTGCTGAAAGACGACAAAATCGTGTCCAAATGGCAGCAGAAAGTAAACGTCAAACCCTATCAAGTGGAGGTAACACCGTTTGAAATCACGCTGCCGAAAGATGCCGGCGAATACCTGCTCAAAGCCGAGATTGAAGTTGGCGGAGATAAGGTGTTTAGTTTAAGGGATATTCCTGTTAAATAACAGTTTGAGGATTTTGAAAAAAAAAACATTCCATATCTTAAAGATATGGAATGTCTAAAAGTTCAATTAAAATGTGTACTTTTGCAACCAAATTATTATCACGATGGAAGCAAAAAAATACAAGCGGTTGCCTTACGGCATTTCGGATTTCAGGAGAATTATCCTGGAGAACTATGCCTACGTGGATAAAACCATGTACATAGAGATGTTGGAAAATGAAACCAACCCCAATCAGTTTTTCATCCGTCCGCGCAAATTTGGCAAGAGTCTGTTTTTTATGACGCTGTCGTATTATTATGACCTCAACCATGCGGACGAATTTGACACTTTGTTTGGCGACCTGTACATCGGCAAACATCCTACGCCGGAAAGAAACATGTATGCCGTACTGAAATTTGATTTTTCAGGATTGGATACTGCAAGCGAGGAAGGGTTTGTAAAATCTTTTTCGGAGAAAGTGCAGGATACGGTTCGGAATTTCTTTCGTATATATGGTCATATTTTCCCTGAAGCGGACAAATATGTGAATCAGATAGATGATGACCATCCCGGTATTGCCGCTTTGCAGAAAGTTTTTTCTGCGGCAAGTCAGAATAATGTCAAACTCTTTTTCATCATCGACGAATACGACCATTTTGCCAACGACTTGATTGCGATGGGTAGCCAAATAGGCAAAAATTTGTACAAAGCAATGGTAGCCGCCAACGGTATCGTGCGCGATTTCTACGAAAGAGTAAAAGATGGTGCCAAGTCGTCCCTCGTGAACCGCACATTCATCACCGGTATCTCGCCCGTGATGCTTGACGACCTCACGAGCGGATATAACATTGCTACTGTCTTGACATTGGAGCCTCAGTACAACGAGATGATGGGTTTTACACAAGAAGAGGCGGAGTGGTTGATGCGAGAAACAGGCGTCGAAGAGAAATATATCAATATTGATATGCAGGCTTACTACAACGGCTACCTGTTTCATAAAGACGGAGCACATCGGGTATATAATCCGGCTATGATGCTTTATTTCTTTGAGCAGATAATAAGGAGGCAACAACCGCCGGAACATATCATCGACCTTAATTTGAGAACCGATTACGGACGCTTGCAAAAATTGACACAAAACGATAGCAACCGTGCAACGTTGCTCAAAATTGTCAAAGAAGACAGCATTATTTCGGATATACTTCAAAAGTTTTCCATTGATATGCTCAACGATGACGATTATTTTGTCTCCTTGCTGTTTTATATGGGTTTGCTGACCATTGACAAGGAAGAATATGGGACATTGAGGCTGAAAATCCCCAACTATTCTATCAAAACGCTGTACTGGGAATACATCGCCCGGCTGACAAAAGCAAATAATGAGAATGTGCTGATTGATTTCTCTACTATGAAAATTGCAGTCCGAGAATTAGCCTATTGCGGAAACCCGACACTGTTTTTGGATTATATGAGTAACAATATCATCAGCAGGTTGTCTAATCGGGATTTGGAAAATTTTGATGAAAAGTATTTGAAAATCATTCTGTTGAACAACCTGTTTCAGAGCCTGTTGTACGTTCCGATTACCGAGATGGAAGTTTCTACGGGCTATACCGATATTTGGCTTAAACGCAGTCCATTATTGCCCGAAATCCCTTGGGAATGGGTTTGGGAAATCAAATACGTCAAAAAATCGAATGCCAAATCTGTGAAGGAAGCCCGCAAAGAGGCAAGTGCTCAATTAGAAAAATACCGCCAATCGCATCTGTTCGCCGGTCGCACCGATGTGCGCTATCTTTCCGTCATTTTTATCGGCAAAGACAAATATGAGATGTCTGAACCGCGACAAAAAATGTAAAAAACAACCAAATTAACATAAAGAAGGTTAAACTTTTCAAAATCCATTGTCATTTCAAAAACATTCTCTACCTTTGCCGCCGAGTTGTCATGGTGGCAATTTACAACAAAAAATTGTTAAATGTTAAAATTAAAATTAAATTTTATGAAGAAAAAATGTAAATGTAAGAAGTTTGCAAAGTTTGCAAAACCTTTGCTTCTAAGCAGCATCCTCTTGGGGGGGGGGGGGGGAAAAGAATTTCGGCGAGCGCCTCGCTGGGGGGCCCGGAGAGACGCCCCCCACTGTGTGGTGGGGGTGTTCCCTCCGTCGGCGGGGAGACGTGTACTCGGTGTGGTGTCGGCACAGGGAGGCGGTGG